>DAIDHX010000145.1 GCA_027451885.1 Planctomycetales bacterium | reverse complement strand
GGCGCCGCCGGCGCGGCGAACCGCCGCGAGTTCCTGCGGGGCTCGGGCGTGGCCGCGGCCGCCGCCGTCATCACCGGCCAGGCGACGGCCGTGCTCGATGAGGCCCAGGCCCAGGACGCCGGGCCAGCCGTCCTCAAGGGTGACATCGAAATCACCCTCAAGATCGACGGCAAGGATCATAAATGCACCGTCGAGCCCCGCTCGACCCTGCTCGACGTGCTCCGCAACCGCCTCGATATCACCGGCCCGAAGCGCGTCTGTGATCGCTCAAGCTGTGGCGCATGCACCTCAATCGTCGACGGCGAGACCGTCTACTCTTGCACCACGCTCGCCCTCACCTGCCAGGGCAAGTCGATCGAAACGCTGGCGAGCTTCGACGCGGGCGAACACGGCGTGCCCCACGCCTTCCACCAGAACGACGGGCTCATGTGCGGCTACTGCACCCCCGGGTTTGTGACATCCTGCAAGGCGCTCCTCGACAAGAATCCCAATCCCACGCCTGAGGAAGTCCGCAAGGCCCTGGACGGCAACATTTGCCGCTGCGGCACCTACGTGGGCGTGATGCAAGCGGCCCTGGCCGCGGCCAGGGCGATGAAAGGAGCCTGACCCATGGCAAGCTGGCCCCGCAATCCCCGCCTGATCGGAACCCGCATCCCTCGCCTCGACGGCATGGCCAAGGCCACCGGCAAGGCCAAGTATCCCAGCGACATCCTCCCCGCGAAGATGCTCTTCGGAGCGATCCTCGCAAGCCCGCACGCGCACGCCAAGATCCAGTCGATCGACGTGAAGGCGGCCGAGAGCATCCCCGGCGTGAAGGCCGTCTACGTGCAGGCCAAGGCCGGCTCAACGCTGCGGTTCCAGGGCGACTTCATCGCCGCCGCGGCCGCGACCAGCGAGGAGCTCGCACGCGACGCCGTCCGCGCCATCAAGATCGAGTACGAGATCCTGCCCCACGTCGTCACCGAGGAGCAGGCCATGGCGCCAGGCGCGCCTGCGATCGTTCGCGGCGGCAATGTGCGGCCCGGCCGCGCGGTCATACGCGGCATCCCTGACTCCAAGCTCGCCGAGATCGAAAAAATCGTAACCGCGCTGCCGCGCAACCAGCAGGAAACGCGCCGCAAGCAGGAGGTCGAGAAGGTCTTCGACGAGCTCTTCGCCAGGTCCGACGCCGTGGTCGAGGCTACCTACTCGGTCCCGGTGATCACCCATGTCTGCCTTGAGCCGCATGGTCTCACCGCACGCTGGGACGGACCCGACAAGCTCACCGTCTGGGCCAGCACCCAGGCCGTGCAGGTTGTGGCCAATGAGCTCGCTGGCGAGTTCGAAATCCCGTCCGCCAATGTCACCGTGCTCACCGACTACATGGGCGGCGGCTTCGGCTCGAAGTTCGGCGCCGATGTGTGGGGCGTGGTCGCGGCCAGGCTCGCCAGGCAGGCCAATGCTCCGGTGCGGCTCTTCCTCGACCGCTCGCTCGAGCACCTCGCCGCCGGCAATCGACCGAGCGCGACCGGCAAGGTCAAGATTGGCGCCAGCAAGGACGGCCGCGTCACCGGCCTCCTGGCCGAAACGCATGGCACCGGCGGAACCGGCGGCGCGGGCTTCCCGTTCCCGTATGTCTACGACATTCCAGTCTCGTCGCGGTCCCATTCCGACGTCTTCGTGAACGGCGGCGCCCAGCGCGCCATGCGGGCCCCCGGCCATCCCCAGGCCTGCGCCATCATGGAAGCCGCACTCGATGATCTCGCCGATAAGCTCGGCATGGATCCGCTCGAGCTCCGGCTCAAGAATCTCGACCCCAACGATTTCCATACCCCGATCTACAAGGGGGAAATCGCCATGGCGGCCGAGCTCATCGGCTGGCGCGAAAAGCGCAAACCCCGCGGCATGAACGGCACCGGGCCCATCCGCCACGGCATGGGCATGGCGATGCACCAGTGGGGCGGCGGCGGCACCCAGGACAAAAAGGTGAGCTGCACCATCAGTCCCGATGGCACCGTCGAGCTCAAAAGCGCAACCCAGGACATCGGCACGGGCGCCCGCACCATCATGGCGATCATCGCCGCGGAAATCCTGGGCCTCAAGCCCACGGATATCGTCTCCAACATCGGCAACTCGACCTTCCCCCCAGGCCAGCCCTCGGGCGGGTCGACCACCACGCCGTCCATGTCTCCCCCCACCTACGACGCCGCGACCAGGGCGCGTGACGCCCTCTTCAAGCACCTTGCCAAGGTGCTTAACGTCAAGCCCGAGCAGCTCTCCGTCAAGGATGGCTCGGTGCTCGTCGAGGGCCAGGCCTCACTCTTCTGGAAAGACGCATGCCGCAAGCTCGGCACCGCGTCGATCGCCGAGACCGGCGGCTTCCAGGAAGGGCTCGCGAGCGTCGGCGTCGGCGACTGCCAGTTCGCTGAGGTCAGGGTTGACACCGAGACCGGCAAGGTCAAGCTGCTCAAGCTCGTGGCCATCCAGGACTCGGGCCTCATCCTCGACAAACTGACCTGGGAAAGCCAGGTCTACGGCGGCGTGATCGGCGGCATCAATTACGGGCTCTTCGAAGAGCGGATCATGGACCCGATCACCGGGGTGATGCTCAACGCCGACATGGAGCAGTACCGCCTCGCCGGCGCGGCCGATATCCCTGAAATCATCGTCCGGGCCTACGAACCGGATGAACAGAAGGCCCGGGGCGTGATCGGCGTGGGCGAGCCCCCCACCATTTCCACCGCCGCGGCGATCGGCAACGCCGTCGCCAACGCCCTCGGCGTGCGTGTTCCCCACTGGCCCATGTCGCCGCGCAACGTGCTCATGGCGCTCTCCGCGGCCAAGAAAGAAGGGAGGGCTTGATCCATGAAAGCCTTTGAGTATTCCGCACCGAGCACGCTCGAAGACGCGCTCAAGCTCCTCTCGGGTCCGGACGCCGTCGCGCTATCGGGCGGCACCGACCTCGTCAACCGCATGAAAGACTACGTAACCTCGCCCGCGCGGGTGGTCTATCTCAAGGACGTCAAACCGCTCGCGGGCATCTCGGGCGACGCCAGGAGCGGTCTCACCCTCGGCGCGGGGACCCGGCTTTCCGACATCGTCGCCAGCGCGGCGATTCGCGAGTCGTATCCCGCGCTCTGGCAGGCCACGGCCGAGGTCGGATCGCCCCAGATTCGCAACATGGCCACGCTCGGCGGCAACCTGCTCCAGCGCCCGCGCTGCTGGTATTACCGCGCGGGGCACGGCCTGCTCGCCATGAAGGACGGTAAGAGCCTCGTCCGCGAGGGCGATAATCGCTTCCACGCCATCTTCATGACCGAGGGCAACGCCCTGTTCGTCGCCCCCTCGAGCCTCGCCTCCGCGCTCGCGGCGCTCGGCTCACGCGTTACCATTGCTGGTCCACAGGGCGAGCGCACAATCCTGATCGAGGACCTCTACCAGGTCCCCAGGAGCGAGTCCGACTCTGAGCTCGCCCTCAGGCCGGGCGAGATCGTGACGAAGGTCAACCTGCCCGCCGCCGCCGGCAAGAGCGCCTCCTATGAGGCCCGCCACAAGGAAGCCCAGGACTGGCCGATCGTGCTCGCCGCGGTGAATCTCACCTTGAACGGCGAGACGGTCTCGAGCGCCCGGATCTACCTGGCCGGCGTCGCCCCAATCCCCTGGAAATGCACCGCCGCCGAGAAAGCCATCGCCGGCAAGCAGCTCACACTGCAAATCGCCGACGAGGTCGGTGAGGCCGCAACCTCGGGCGCTGCGCCCCTTTCGATGAACGCCTACAAGGTGCCCCTCGTCAAGACCACCGTCAAGCGCGCCCTTCTGGCCGCCATCGGCAACCGTTACTGGGAGGCCTGATTCCATGCCCGACGACCAGTCGATCTCCGTTGACGAGGGGGTGCTTCTTCCCTGCCGCCATCTCCGCAGCAAGGGAATGTACGTCTATTCGGACAGCGGCCACGACGGATCGCACGCCGATTACGACAACACCGCGTTCTGGTGCCTCAAGACAATGACCAACTTCGGCCCCGACGACGATCTCGTTTGCCGCGAGGATTGCCACCGGGCCGGGCGCTCGTGCCATGAGCCGCTTTGAATACTAACCCTCCGTCGCGCAAACGATCCCACGCCCTCCTTGGCCTAGAAGGCAAGGAGGGCGCTTTTGTTGATGCCAGTCAGCGGGGCAATCCCATCGGCTGGACAGCGCCAGGGCCTGATACCGGGCCGGATGAGCGGATCCCCCCCGGATCTCGCGAGTTCGCCTTCGACCTCCCGCACTCTTCCCGCCCAACAGCCTGACGCGCACCTGCGCTCCAGCGTCATACCATCATCCGTTTTCTTTCAAATCGCTATTGATGAGCGTGAATCTTGATGTCATTCTGAGTGAGTCGTCCTCCTTTTTGAGGAGGAAAGCGACGCATCACTTCACCGGTTCGCTCACGTTCATGAGGAGTCCTGTTCCATGGGCGACGCACGCGACAATGCCAAGAAGAAGAAAGCCGATGAGAAGAAATCCGCCAAGCCTGCCGCGAAGGCCGCGGCCAAGCCAGCCGCTGAGATGAAAGCCGCACCTGCCGCGAAGCCCGCGGCCAAGGGCGGCAAGAAGTAATTCCCCCGCCAGAAAGCCACGCATGACGCCTCGTCGCCGGGCTCGCACCCGATCGACGAGGCGTTTCGCTGCGCCCCGCGAAAGTGCATTCTGTTCGCCGTCTCAGCCCCCCGCGGGAGCCTTGTCGCCAGGTCCCGGCAAGCTCAGCCGGGGATCGCTTAAATCGAGCGAGTACATCACCTGGTTATAGTCATAGCGCGGGGTTGGGTCCGGGTTGCCTGAGAACGTCGTTGTGTACGTTCCTTCAAAGAAGACGACCTTCCCCCCCTCCTTGGCCAGCATCGGATGCTGCTTGGGATTGTAGAAACTGTAACGCGTGTGGGTGACGATCTTCCGCGCCAGCCGCCACGGCCCCACAGGTGCATTCGCGAAGGCGCACCAGATCTCGCCAAGCTGCGACGTCTCACCCGGCGACTCCACGGCGATCATCAGGTACTGCCTGCGGTACGGGTTCCAGTAAACCGACGCGCCATGCACCCGCACCGCCCTGCCTGTCTCCACGTCACGCAAGTTGAGATAAACCTCGCCCTTGCGGATGCGCCCGGCCGCGATCGCCCTGCGCTGTTCGTCCTCTCGCATCACCCGCGCGTGGGTTTTCCAGGTGTAACGCACCCGGCCCGCCTCATCGCGATCAAACCGCGGAGGGTCGTGCCGCTTCACCCCTGGGAGCAAGCAGGTGTAAGCCTGATAGTCGCCGAGGCGCATCAAATGCTCGGGCGTCGCCCTCACACGCGTGAGCGGGTAGGGAGAGGCAAAATACACATACTCCCCATCGGCTTCCTGCACCAGAAGCGGGTGTCCGTCCGGCAATTCCCCCACGTACTGCGACTCGTCGGGAAAGGTCATGCGTTTCTCAAAGCGATTCTGCTTCGGATCCCATTCGACCAGCCCGCGTTCGTAAACCTCGAGCATGTTCCTCACCTTGGCGTAGGAGGCGAACATGCGCTCGCGGCCGTCGGCTTGATCGGTGAGCACCACAAGCCCGGAAAGCCACGTCGGCCCATCACCGGGCATGGGTGCGGTCGGTCTCGCGAAGCCGCGCTCGTCGACGAAGTACGAAAGATCAACACCGACTTCCGGATCAAGGCCCCCCTGGCCGGGCAAGAGCGAGGTTGCACCCGGCGTGTGAAAGTTGCCAAGCGGATAATCCGGCCGATTCGTATCCCCCCAGAACCAGTGGATCTTCCCCTGGTAGATCGCCGTGAGCACACTATCTTGCCCCAGCACAAGGCCGTTCAGAAGCGGCTCGCGAATCGGCGGTTTGCCGCCTGTCAGGATCGTGTCGCGATAGATCCCCGCGCCCGTGACCCGATAGAGCCGCCGGGCCAGGTTCATCCTGCGCATCACCAGTTTCACTGAACCGCCGGGCGTGGTCTCGACCGCCTTGCCGTGATAGCCAAAACCGTCCTTTTCGAACTCGTAACCATGGCTCGTGATGCTGAAATAAACCTTCTTCCCCAGCAGCCCTGGCTCGTCGAACGCCGCGATCCCAGCGGAATCGGTGATATAGCGAATCTGGTTGACAGTGCGAAGCTCGACGAGCGGGATCCCGCGCCCGGTTTCCTGGTCGACGACCTCGATCTTGAAGGGCGCCCGCCGCGCCTGGGGTGCGTCCTCCGCGAGGGCCATCGCGCAGGGCAGAAAGGCAATCAAACGGGCGATCGCTCGCTGAAGACGCATGGCAAGAGTCCTCGAAACCCCCTGGGGTCGTTCGTCCCGCAAGCTGCGACTGTCTCGAGCCGTCGCTTTGAAGTATAACGAAGCAAGCGAGGGGAGACTCTCCCCAGGATTCCAGGAGTGAGCGTACGGAAGCGAGGATGCGCCCGATGGCCGTCGACGAAGTCAAGCCAACCCTGCGTGTGATCCGCGAGCCCAAGGTTTACCTGGTCGGCCGCCAGTCTGTCGCCGAGGATGCGCTCGCCGAGTTCCTTGCCGACCATGGCGTGCAGGGCTGGTCGACGGATACCCCTGTCGCCGGCGAGCGGTTGATCGAGACCGCCGGGCGGGTTTGCTACATGTCATTTCAGCGCCCGCGGCCGGGGGGCAACAGGGCATACATCGGCCACATTCTCGAGGTGGGGCACGGCTCGGTGCTTGAGCACGCCGTCTACAGCTTGCTCATCACCGGCGTGAGCCGCAGTCTCACGCACGAGCTGGTGCGCCATCGCGCGGGGTTCGGCTTTTCCCAGCTCAGTCAGCGCTTCATCGACGAGTCGGAATGCGCCTTCGTGGTGCCGCCCGCGATCCTGGGCGACGCAGAGCTGGAACGCGTCTGGCTCGAGTCCATGGAAGCCAGCCAGCTTGCCTACCGCGCGCTCGCCGACCGGCTGGCCGAAACCTTTCGCGAGATCCCCGACCGCACCCTCAGGCGCAAGAAGGCGCGCGAGGCCGCCCGCGGCGTCTTGCCCAACGCCACCGAAACCAAGATCTTCGTCACCGCCAACGCCCGTGCGCTCCGGCACTTCATCGAGATGCGCGGCGACGCCGCGGCCGACGTCGAAATCCGCCGCCTCGCCGTCTGCGTGCTCCGCCTGCTCCAGGCCGAAGCGCCCAACCTCTTCGGCGATTACACCATCCAGACCCTGCCCGAAGGGGGCGAGGCGGTCTCAACCCCCCATCGCAAGGTCTAACCCAGCAACCCCCGGCATCACTGCGACCACGACGTCGGCGTGCGATCCCACCGCTGCGCGATCAGCTTGCGAACCAGCTCCGGATCGAGCGCCGGCTTGCCGCTCGCCCCGCAGTTGTCCTTCACGTTCTTGAGCTTGCGCATGCCCGGGATGATGGTCGACACCGAAGGCTCTTCCAGAATAAACCGAAGCGCAAGCTCCGCCATCGTCATGTCGCCAGGCACAAGCGGCCGCAGCGCCTCGACACGATCCACCGTGGCATTCAGGTTTTCCGGCACGAAATACGTGTTCCGCCAGTCCCCCTTCGGCCACCGCGACTCCTTCGTGAGCATGCCCGTGAGACTCCCCTCGTCGAACGGCACGCGGGCGATCACCGCGACGTCAAGCGCGCGGCAAAGCGGGAAGAGCTCATCGACGGGCGCCTGGTCGAAAATGTTGTAGATCACCTGCACGGCATCAACGAGGCCGGTCTTGAGCGTCTCGAGCACGTTCGCCGGCTCCCAGCGATTGACGCTCACGCCCACGGCCTTGATCACACCCTGGCGCTTAAGGTCATCCATGGCGCGTTGCCAGCGCTCGTCGCGCGCCCAGGCGTCTTCCCACACGTGGAATTGCAGGAGGTCGATCGAGCAGGGGGCCAGGTTCTGGGCGCTTTTCTCGGCGTATTCGCGGATGTATTCGGGCGGGAAGCAATCCTCCAGCCGAAACCCGCGCTGGGAGGGCCAGATGCGATTTTTGGGTGGCACCTTCGTCGCCGCGAAGATCGACGCTTGCGGATGCCGCGCAGCAAGCGCACCCAGCATCCGCTCGCTTCTTCCCTCGCCATAAGCGAACGCGGTGTCAAAGAAATTGCACCCGAGCGCGAGCGCCTGCTCGAGCGACTCTTCCGTCTCTCTGTCCTCCGACCCCGTCCAACCGGCCAGGCCCCACATCCCATAGCCGATTTCGCTCACCGGCCAGTCCAGCCGGCCAAACCGCCGATACTTCATCACGCTTGCTCCCTGCCGCGATCCCGTCGTTCCAGTCCTGCGCAGGTTGCAATTGTAGCCGATCAATTCGGTGAAACCGAGGGCCGAACTTTCCCCGCCAAACCGCTCGGCCTTCCCCGCCCATGCGCCTGCGAGCCCAGGCCCTTCGGCCCAATCGCGGGCTCGATCCACCTCGGCCGCACCGAGGACGTCTCCGGCCTCGGGCGGAATGGCATCAGCACATCGGGCGACAGGGAGGGTCCCAGGATGGAGCGAACGTGATATTCAAGGCACCGGGGATTGCGCACCGGATCTTACCAAAGCTGGAGCTGCGTTTCCGCTTGGAACCGCATCGACGCGCAGAGTCGCGAACGCTGCGTTTGCGTGGGCCTGAGCTGCCGTGCAGGTATGTTTGCTCACCCATGGGTCTCGGCGAGAAGGGCGTTTGGCGTGAACCCTTTCAGCTACCTTACCTGTCCTTGTCTTTTTTTCAGACGCCTCGCATCCCATTCCGCGACCGCGTCCCGATGCCCAATTCGCACACTCGCCGGCGCTGCGTGCTCGTATTCGGACCGCCTGGGCACTGGCGGCAAGGGTGGACCAGGCAGTAAGTCAGGCGCGAGCGGACATCTCGGTCCTGTATAGACAGCGTCTATGTTCGTCTTACGACACATGGAATTGCGCAGTGACGATGGAAACGGACGGCGATGGCCGCGATCGGAAGGCCCGGGCATCGGGCGGAGTCACAGGGCGTCACGATTGGGATTTCCGCGAAAATCCGCGGTCTCCGCGCAGTCCGACCGGGCCAGGTAGAAATCCAGACGTTCCTGATTTGGGTCGCGCCAAGGTGCGTTAGATTCAGAGTGAGAAGAACCTGCAACAGCGCCTGAACCTTCCGTCTTCCACCCTTCCACGACTCACGCAAAGCACCTCGGCGATTCCCGAGTCGATGAATCGGTAAGCCAGATGCGGGGCGGGTGTGAGCACCTGGCCTGCGGTTCGTGCCTGGATTCCGACCGGCCGCCGGGCCAGGGCGGTCAGTGCGGACCTGCCACGAAATTCACGCACGAGCGCGCGCTGCGTGCTCGTATCGGGGGCGCGGTCGAGGGTGTTGTTTCCGCGCCGACGAAACGAACCCAAGCGCGCCAGAAACCGAGCCCAGGCTTGTCAGAAAGTGATGCCACAACCGCTGCGCAAAATCGAGCCGAGGCTCGCCCTAACATGAATCCAAAACAGGAGAAACGTCGATTACGAACCGAACCCAACGCGCCCGCGCGAACCGAACCCAACGCGCCCGCGCGGAGCGAAGCCGTCATGCCCGCGCAGAGCGAACCAAGCGCCGTCGGCGGGTTTGCCGGGGTCAGCGGAGGTGTTCGATCGCGCGAGCCGCGCGGGTGAACGGGACGGGCACGAAAGCCCGAGCCAGTCGAGCGCGGGCGTGGAGTACGGGGGGATCAGCACGATTCGACGTTCCTTGACAATTCGGCGGATCGTGCCGGCGGCCCTCGGATCCGCGACTCGTGACGCGCTTGCCCGCGATCGCGAAGCGGGTCCGGGGGCTCTCGCCTGGTCGCGCCCGCCGCGGTCTCGCGCTTGTCGGATTCGAGCGGATCGCGATAATCTGAGAGAGGGTAATCCTTGTTTGTTCGGACCACACGCTCCACGTGCAGATCGCAAGCCAGGCCGTTATGGTCTGGGGTTTGCGGAATCGAGCGAGTGCCTTTCCTCGGGGTCCACTCCCATGCCCGAAGACTCGGGGACCTATCCGGTAGCTGACGACTCCGGTTCTTACGGGATGGCGGACGACGATGCGCCCGCCCCGAAGCCCGCCGCGCCGAGGCAGCCGGCAAAGCCCTTGCCGCGGATGTGGAAGGCCGAGCCCGAGCCCGAGGACGATGCCGAGGACCCAAAGCGCTCCAGGACAAAGCCCAGCGGAAACGCCAAATCAAGGCCTCAGACCGCGCCCGCCAAGGCGAAAACGAGCAAGGCCAACGAGGCCGATCCCGATGCTCCCAAGAAAGTGTTGATTGAAGACACGCCCCGGTTCGACACCGTGGAGAGCCGTCAGCGCGCGCGGTTGCTGATCGGCGGCGCGGTCATTGGGCTTGTTGTGTTCATGGTTTTTATCACCTACCGCACCTTCCTCTACGATCCGATCCCGGTGACCTCTGATGATTCCGTGCCGGTGGAAAGCTCGCCGGAGATCAAGCCCTCGGTGGATCAGGAGGCGCGGTTCATGTTCAATCGCGCCCATCAGCTCGCCAGGCAAGATCATGTCGACCAGGCGATTGAGATGCTCACGAAGATCGTCAAGGTCTACAAGGGCACGCCGACCGCGGCCGACGCCCAGGCAGCGCTCGAGCGCCCGAAGAAGAACTTGCCTCTCTTCCTGGAAGGTCCCTCGGTGGTAGCGAGCGCGGAGTCAAAGGAAGCGCCTGAGCCTGCACCTGGACCCGTGGTGAATGCCACCGTCGCGGAGTCCGCGAAGAAGCAGGGCGAGGCCGCGGTCGAGCTGCCGGTCAATCCCGCGGAAAAGGGGATGACGCCGCCCGCTCCCGGGTCGAATCCGCTCGCGGCCATTGTGGGCAAGCCGCTCCCCGCGGGGTTCAAGGCGGATGTCTCGCACGGCATCCACGAATCCGGCTGGCCCAACCTGATCGTGGGCGATCGCGACGGCGCTCCCATGGTGCTTGTTCCGGCCGCGACCGTTCCCATGTGCGGCGATCCCGACTCGCCCGCCGGATCGGCCGTGATCCAGGCCCGCGTCTCGACCTTCTATATCGATCAGCATGAAACCACCAATCGCCAGTTCCGACTCTTCCTGCGCGAGACAGGCTACAAGGGCCAACCGGCGGGTAAGTGGCTCAGCGATGAGTCGCGGCTCGAGGACGAGAACCGCCCCGTGGTCCGCGTGAATGCCCACGACGCCAGGGCCTACGCCGACTGGGCTGGCAAGCTGCTTCCCACCGAGGCGCAGTGGGAACTTGCCGCCCGCTCGTTCGACGGCCGGCTGCATCCCTGGGGTAATAACCCGCCCAACTGGTCGCGTGCGCGCGCCTTCCGCCAGATCGATCCGGTGGGAACCTTCCCCGAGGATCTTTCCCCCTATGGTGCACTGGACATGGCGGGCAACGCCTTCGAGTGGACGCAGGACTGGTTTGATCCCAGGTACTATCGCACCATGGCCGGTCAGACGGTCGACAACCCCACCGGCCCGGCGAATCGCCCGCGCCTGGCCCAGCTTGTGGTCAAAGGTTGCTCGAAGACGTTCCACCTGGGTGCGCACGATGGCCAGGCGGTGGACAAGCGGCTTCCTTACCTGGGATTCCGATGCGTGCTGAAGGTAGATAGCGGGCTGCCCCAGGCGCCTGGAACACCCGTCGCCGCTCCCGCGCAGCCGGGTCAGCCTGCGCAGACTCCGGCCGCACTCCCAGGCCAGCCCGCTGCGCCGCCGGTGCCGTTCTAGGTTCAGGCCGACCGCAGGCGCTCGTCCTCGAGAAACCACTTCGCTGTTCGCGCAACACTCTCTTTATATGTAAGCGCAGGAGACCATCCAAGCCTTGTCTCGGCCTTCGTGGTGCTGTACTCCAGGAATCGCCCGAGCAACCAGGCCCCATAGCGCGTGACCCGTGGCGGCTCACGTCTCTGGAGCAATCGATCCTGCATCTCGAGCAGGAAGCCGCCCGCGTAAGCGAGACGATACGGTATATGCCGCTTTGCGCGGGGAAAGCCCAGCGCATCGGCGAGGAGGTCGAGGAACTGTTGCTGCGTGATCCGCCCTTGATTGGTGATGTTATACGCCTCGCCTTGCGCGTCTGGGTTGCGCGCGGCCAGAATCGCGGCGTCCGCGACCACGCCGGCGTACACAGCGCTCAGGGGATTGGTGCCGGGCCCAACGATCATCACGCCGCCGCGGCGGAACTCGCGTGCGAAGCGGCCGAAGGTGGTGCGGTCGCGCTCGCCGTAGAGCCAGCTCGGCCGGATGACCGTGAGTGGAAAGTCGCTGTGCTCGACCATGCTCCAGAGCAAGCGTTCGCACTCGACCTTGCTGCGGGTGTAGTAGTCGAGCGGCCAGACGCGTTTACCCAGGGGCGCCTGTTCGTCGATGGGTCCTTCGCGATCGAGCGGATGGCCGTACGCCGAGGTCGAGCTGATGTGCACGAACCGCCTGATCCCGGCACGCGCGGATGCCTCGGCCAGCACGCGTGTGGCGTCCACGCAGCCGACCTGGAATTCATGCCATGCACCCCAGTCCCCCACCTTGGCCGCGCAGTGGAAGACCGTGGAGACACCTTGAAGCGCGCGGGCGCACGCGGCGGGGTCCGTCAGGTCGCCGGTGACAAGCTCCACGGCGATGGCCCGCAGGAACTCCGTCCTGCTGGTTGGGCGCACAAGCGCCCGCACCGCCATGCCCGCCGCGGTCAGGCGCTCGGCGATGTGGCTTCCCAGAAGCCCCGTCGCTCCCGTGACCAGAACCCGCCCAGGCTCAACAGACAAAAGATCGTGATCCGCTTTCATCGTTTTCCGCTTGAATGCCGCCAGGCAAGGCGCCAGACTCGTTCGGCTGGCCCATGGTGAGTTCTCGCCCGCGCTTCGTCAAGCCGGCGAGAAGCAAGATCGCAAGGAGCAATGGGATGTCCGCACCCGCCCCGCGTGTCGCCGTTCCCGGTTCTAATCGCGCGCCCTGCCCGGGCGCTCAGAAGATCGGCCTTGCCGACCCAGCACAGGTTGTGCATGTTCTCATACGGTTGCGCCCGCGCGATCCCTTGCCGCCGGTCCAGACTCAGGGACCACGCGTTTATCCCGACCGCGCCCAGTATGCCCAGGCCCATGGCGCAAGCGCGGCGGAGATCAAACAGGTCGAGGCCTTCGCCCAGGCCAGCCGGCTCACCGTGCTCAAATCGAGCGAGGCCTTGCGCAGCGTCTGGTTGTCTGGCACCGTGGCTCTAGTGGAGGCCGCGTTCGGCGTGACTCTCGAGCGCTTCCGGCACGCGAACGGCACGGAGTTTCGCGGCCGCGTGGGCCCGATCCTGATCCCGCACGATCTCGACGGCGTCATCGTCGGCGTCTTTGGTCTCGACGATCGCCCCCAGGCGCGCGCTCCCTTTCGTCTGAGAAAGCCGGACCGAGGTGCTCCCCGCGCGCAGGGCGGAAGCCCGCAATTCACCCCGCTCCAGGTTGCGAGTCTCTACAACTTTCCGCAGGGAACGGACGGCAGCGGCGAAACGATCGCCATCATCGAGCTCGGCGGCGGCTATTCCACAAGCGACCTGCAGGCATACTTCTCGCAGCTTGGCGTTGCCACACCCACGGTGACGAGCGTCGCCGTCGATTCCGGCTCAAATGCGCCGACGGGCAATCCCAACGGCCCAGACGGCGAGGTCGAGCTCGATATCGAGATCGCAGGCGCGATCGCCCCCAGGGCGAAGATCGTGGTCTACTTCACACCCAATACCGACAGCGGCTTCATTGATGCGGTCAGCCAGGCCGTGCACGACACGGTCCACAAGCCCTCGGTCATCTCGATTAGCTGGGGCGGGCCGGAGAATCTCTGGACCGCGCAGGCGATGAACCAGTTCGACATGGTGTTTCAGGACGCGGCTGCGCTCGGCGTGACGGTGTGCGTGGCCGCGGGGGACAACGGCTCGAGCGACGGCCAGACCGACGGCCTTGCGCATGTGGACTTCCCCGCATCGAGCCCGCATGTGCTGGCGTGCGGCGGCACCGAGCTCATCGCCACGCCGACCGCCATCCTGAGCGAGGTCGTCTGGAACGAGCCAACCGGGGGCGCGACCGGCGGCGGCGTGAGCCAGCAATTCGGCCTGCCCAGCTACCAGAGCGGCATCGGCGTCCCTCCGTCGGTGAATCCGGGCGGGCAGATAGGCCGCGGCGTGCCCGACGTGGCTGGCAATGCCGACCCCAACACCGGCTATCTCGTGCAGATCGACGGCCAGTCCGCGGTTGTGGGCGGCACAAGCGCAGTCGCCCCGTTGTGGGCAGGGCTCGTTGCGCTCCTCAACCAGTCGCTCGGCCAGCCGGTCGGCTTCCTGAACCCGAAGATCTACTCCGCCTCCGTCCGCGCTGCCTTCCGCGACATCACCAGCGGAAACAACGGCGCCTACTCAGCCGGACCAGGCTGGGACGCTTGCAGCGGCCTCGGCGTCGCCGATGGCCAGAAGCTGCTCAAGGCCCTGGGAGGCTAAGCTTAACCCAGGCAAGATTGGCAGCGGTTGCTGGAACCGCTGCCCCATTCCATCAACCCACGACCCTCACTTCTTCCTGAAGACGAAGATCTCCCACGGCGACCACGACCTGTCGTCCGCCTTCAAGGTTTCGCAACCGGCCGCCGCGCCGGAGTCGGGGGGCGGCACATTTTCGACCTCGGGATCATCAGGATCCGCGCTCGCTTCCGATTCCCGCACCTCGAGCCGCAGCAGGTCCCCATCACGAGAGAGCCGCACCAGGCATTTGCTCATGTCGCCCGGGTCGTACCGATCTTCGTGGAACCACGCCTTGCCGCAGATCTTACCGTCGTGGGGGTGCATGGCATAGAAGCGATATTCCGTGCTCAGCATCCCCGCGCCGACGGCCTCATTACCTTGAATTGAGATATCTGGATGAACAAGTGCGAAAACCTTGCTCGCCTGGTGTTGCTGGCGCAGCGCCGCGACATCGGCATCGCTGGCGCCGGCGGCCTTCCAGGCTTCGGCTGTGCGATCGATATCGAACGACCAGTTCCCGGCGAAGGGCTCGAGCAGCTTGCTCGGCAGGGGAGGTCCGAATGGGCCCTCGCCCAATCCGATGACGCCGCATCCCGCGACCCATGTGCACGCGGCGAGCAGGACCGCCTTCGCACTGAGCCCCTCTACCGCCCACGACGAGACGCGCGCCGACCGCCGTTCCATGAACTGGGTCTCCCCGGATGGCGGGCTGTCATACGATCACAACTGGAAGTTGAACAGCTTGTTCCACCAGCGGTAGAGCCACCAGGCGAGCGTGTGGCTGCCGCCGTCGATCTTGGCGGTTCCGCGCAGGCCGGGCTGAAGGGCGAGGTCGGCGTTGTCGATCGGAATGATCACCTCGTACACGGCGGTGAGCGGCCTGGCGCTGCCCGTCTTGGGATCGGGCTTGGACGCAACCTCGCCGCCGGCCAGATTCGAAAGCTCGATCGGCACCTCGTCGCGGCTCCGCGGCGAGATTTCGGCCACCTTGCTCTTCAATGTATGTTCGGCCTTACCGTAAACCTTGATCCAGGCGATGTTTTCTTTCTTGATGAGCAGGATGTCGGACTGGTCGAGAATCATGTGGGCTTCAAGCTTGGTGGGGTCGCCGACTTCGCAGAACGGCTTGCCCGGCTCGATGTACTGGCCCAGCGACTCGCGCTCAGGCACATTGATTACGCACCCGCCGCGCCTGGTGCGCAGCGTGAGCCGTTCGATCTGCTCGTTGATCTTGCTGAGCATCGGCTCGAGCTTCTCGGCGAATTCCTCGTATTGCTTGGCCTGGGCGCGGTTTTCGCGGTCGGGGCTGCGCCCGTACCACTGTGCCTTCGAGAACGCCACTTCCTGGTCAGTCTGGCGCTGGATCAGCTCCTTTTGCTTCTCCAGGTTCGAAAGCTGGGCGAGCACCGCCCCTGGCGCGACTCGATCGCCGTTCTTCACCGGCAGCTCGACGAGCCGCCCCTCGACCTCGGCGTAGATCTCCTCCGGTTTCGCGAGCTTGAGCACCATCGTGCCTTGCACGCGCAGCGGCGTCGGGATGAGGAGAACAAGCGAGACCACGGTGATCACGCCCGCGACGAACGCCGCCGTTCGCCCCTTCTTCATCTTTCTGAGCCTCCCAGGCGTGGTGACGAACTTAATGATCTGATACACAGGCATGGCCAGAAGCGGCACCAGCGAGCCGACCGCAAGCAGATAGCTCACCGACTCGAGCTTGTACGGCTTCAGTACTTGCGACATGAACCAGAGAATCGCGAAGGTGACAAACCAGCGGTAGATGTAGCTCGCGATCGCATACATGACGAACAGGATTCGCCTCGACCGCGGCAGATAGCTTTGAACCGGGATCTCGAGCCCCAGCACCTTCTCCTGGATCAGGTACGAGAAGAACTGGTTGCTCTTGATTCGCAGGTTGGGGATCTCAAGCCAGTCGGCCATCACGTAGTAGCCGTCGTACCGCAGGAGCGGATTGGCGTTGAACATGATGGTGTTGACCGAGCATATGAACATGGTGGCCATTGCCAGGCTGTTCACAAGTCCGGGCGTGCTGTACCACCAGACGAACGTGGCGATGCTGGCCAGGAAGCATTCGACGTAAATGCCCGCGGCGGAGATCCAGATGCGTTTCCACTTGTTGGGCAGCAGCCAGCTATCGGTGACGTCGCAATAAAGCGCGGGGGTGAGCACGAGAAAGAGGATGCCCATCTCGTGGACCTCGCCGCCGAAATGCTTGGCGGTCAGGCCGTGGCCGAACTCGTGGATGACCTTCACCACGGCCAGGCAGACCCAGAAGCTGAGGATGGTCCACCAGTTGAAGAAGCTCTGGAAGTCGGGGAGCTTGTCGTAGAAGGTTTTCCACTGGCTGGCGACGAGCAAGAGGGCGCAGGCCATGGAGAAGAGGCTGAGGGTAACGAAGGTGCGGGTGTAGATCCAGCGGAAGTAAGGATACATCCGGGTGAGGAGCCGCTCGGGATCGATCACCGGGATCTTGATAAAGAGAATGTTGGCGATGAATCCCCACACTTTGCGCCAGCGATTTTTGCGGCGGCGGCGGATGAGAACCTTGGCCTGTTCGTTGGTATCGAGCTGCACGATCCCCGCCTCGTGAAGCTGGGCCACGAATCGGGTCAGGTCCTCGATCGAGATGGTTTGCGGGCGATACTTGCGTTCGAACGCCTTTTTGACGTCCTGGAGGTTCTGCTTGCCGTCGAGCTGCTGGAGCAGAAAATATTCTTCGATTTTGAAGCGAAAATATTTGAGCGCGAGTGGATCCTTGACGACGTAATGGGTCATTCCCTCGTAGAACTGGGGCTGGACGACGAGGTCGGGCCGCAGCCGCGGGCGCAGGTGCTCCGCCGACTGGCCGAGAGGCATCACAGGGGTGAGGGAGGGGGCGGAGCTCATCGCACTCGAGTCCTCGCTGGTCCTGCCGGTTCACGCGCCCGCGCTGGCCGGGCGTCTGACGATGGGTTAGCGGTTGCTGCTCACGGCGCCGCGATCGGCCACGTCGGGCGCCACGAAGATTGTGATCCGCACCATCATGCCCGGCCTGAGCTCAAAATTGGGGTTGTCGAACTCGGCGTGCACGCGTACGCCGGTCTCGCCGATGGTTTGCACCTCGGGATGGACGAACGTAACCTTGCCGCGGAATTTCTTGCGTTCGATGGGCAGCGGTGTGGGATGCGGCGTGGTGATCCTGGGCTGGATCTCCACAACCTGGCCGACCTTGACACGGAACGCGTATTCGAGCGGCACGTAGGGGTCGATGCAAAGCCGCGCGGGATCGGCCAGGGTCGCGAGCGCGTCGTTGGCCCGGATCGACTCGCCGAGGTCCTTCTTGAGTTTGACGATGATGCCGTCAAAGGGCGCCCGGATCGTGTGCTCCTCCAGCGTGCGCTCGGCGAGCGCCAGCTCCGCCTTGGCGATCGACTGGTTCTCGGTCGCCTCGAGCAAGGAGGCCACGGCGACCTTGAGCTCTCCCTCGGCCTTCGCCACTTCCTCGTCGGAGACGTGGCCCGGCAGGCGCTCGTTCAGCCGCTTGTTCCGCGCCACGACCGAGAGGGCGACCTCTTTCTGAGCGCCGGCCTTCTGCAACGGTGCGACGCTCGCGGCCTGGAGCTTGTTCTTGGCCACCGTGAGCTCGGCGATCTCATGGTGCAGGTAGGCGATCGCGTCCCCCTTCTTGACGTGATCCCCCTGCCTGTACTCGATCTTTTCGATAACCCCCTCGCGGAGCGCGGCGACCTCGGACTTGTTGATCCAGTCCAGGTTCTTGAGCTCATCGAGCACAATCGCCTGGAAGCCTTGCTGGGTCGCCTCGTCCCCCTTCTCGGCCTGCTGCGCGAGCGCCGCGGCGCCCAGGGGAATGAGAGAACCCAGGGCCATGACCGCGACAGGGCGGATGAAGATCAAAGCTCGTCTCACGGTTTCGTCTCCGGGATAGGGGCCGGGTTCACCCCCGGCGTACTTGCGCGCGTCTGGAAATGGGGCCGTGGCCGGTTCGCTTGCGGCTGGCGCTCAGTTGAGGAACGGCCAGCGGAAGAGCACCGACTCGTAGAACACCTGGATCGGCTTGCGGAGCAGGTAGTAGCACAGATTCGTGGTGCCGCATTCGACCCGGGCGCGGACCTCTGCGCCTGGTCGCATCACCTTGACGTGGTTGCGGTTGAGGTAGTCCTGGCGGACATCCTCGGTGAAGCCGATCTCGAGCTTCGTGATGTGGCGGTTCTTGTATTGCTCCGATTCGGCCATCGTCTCAGCGCCTGGGGCGATTTTGCGCACATAGCCGTGGTAGCGGTGCTCGGGCTCGGTCATCGTCACGAAGAAGGCGGGCAGGGTGGCCGTCGCCGGCTTCTTGCCGTTCTTGATCTCGGCCTCAAGCTTGCTCTGGGCGTCCAGGATCGGGCCCATGTCGTCGTCAGGCACTTCCACCTCGAGCACCCATTCGCCATCGACGCCGGCGACCTGCAAGAGCTCGGTGCCGATCTTGACCGGCCGGCCCAGGAGCTCCCTGCGCGGCTCCCAGGTGGTCACGATCCCGTCGAGCGGGGAGCGGATACTCAGGGACTCGATCTGCTCGGTCACGATCTCGATCCGTTCCCGCGTGCTCTTGGCCGTGAGCACCGCCTCCGCGTGCTGCGCCTGGATCTGGATCAGCTCCTGCTCCGACTGGCTGGAGTTCAGCTTCTGCGCCTGCAAATCAAGCGAAAGCGCCTGGCTGCGGGCCTTCTGCTCCTCGGCCATCAGCCCCTTGAGCTCCTTCTGGAGATCAAGGCTGTCCAGCTTGAGCAGAACGTCCCCCTTCTTGACGAATTCGTTGTGGTCGACGAGCACCTCGGCCACCTTGCCGTCAACGGCGGCGTGGACCTTGCGGCGATCCTCGGGCACCAGCGAGCCGTGCCCCTCGATCGTGAGCATGCAGGGCACAAGCGCCATCACCGCCACGATCACCACGATCGCCGCGGCGACAGCCGCGATCTTGGCCAGGGTGCGGCCGCGGAACGTCCGCCAGGGCGAGCCGATCGCCTTGAGCAACGGCTTCATGAAAATCTTGTGATGTTCTTGTGCGTTCCAAAGCGCGGTCGAGGAATGGCGGGCCACCACCTCGGTCCGGGCGTGCATGTCGGTCGGGGCGAGCTCGTCGCCGATCTGCTCGGACACAAGGCAGCCGAAGACCTCTTTTTCCTTGTGCCCTTCCTTCTGCTCGAGATCAGGCTTGTGCAACAGCGTGATGATGACGACCTTCGAGCCCGATTCGTCGACGTACATCTCGAGCGCGTCGCGCAGCTCGGGAGCGAAACCCTCGGTGTTGCCGGTGTAGACCAGGTCCTCGCCCGACTTGATCACCAGCTTGCAAAGCCGGGTAAGCTCGCGCACCAGGTTCGAGCGTTGCTCAACCACTTCCTGGCCGCTCACCGCCTCGACCATCACACGGCCGGAAATCTTGAGTGCCACGCTCAGGCGGTCGCAGCCCACCAGCCGCTTACCGTCGTTCACCGCCGCGTAGGTGGCCTCCTTCAAATCCAGCGAGCTGTGCACCTGGTGCGTAAAGCCCTCAAGCTGGTTCCAGAGCCGCTGTTGCGACATCATTTGCCGCATCTGGCGGTTCTTGAGATATGTCCCCGCCAGGTCGCAAAGATCGCCCACGAACCGCAGGGTGCTCTTCTGCTGGGCGGCCCTGCGCGTGGGATCCATCAGGATCTCGAGCAGCCCCACCACCTGCTTGTCCACCATGAGGGGCGCGGTGATGAGCGCGAACTCGGTGGGGTTGAACGCCTGCGGCATCCCCTCGATCACCGCCGACGGCGGAATGATCTGCGCCTGCGTCGATTGCAGCATCGCCGTCAGAAGCGCATCATGAGGCGCGGTCTTCACCCGGCCGTCCATCAGCCCCGTCACGCCAAATTCCACGTGATACTGCAGCCGGAGCCCGCCCCGGCCGTCCAGCATCCAGAACGCTCCCCCGTTCGCCGCCACCGCCGCCACGGCGCGGTTGAGAAACTCCACATAGAATTCCGCAGGCTGAATGTCCGATTCCGCCAGGTCGGCGATCTCAGCCACCAGCTTGCGAATCTGCGTCTTCGTCTGCTCGAGCAGACCAGGGTCGATCGTTTCTTCCGTCATGGGCGTACCAGGGGAAATATCGCCTTGGGCCGGCAGCGTCGAGCCAGGACGTCTCTGACTGCACTCAGTCGACGACTACCGCACGAAAACCGCGAGCCACCATGCAATCGCCGTGTCTCTCCATCTCCACAACCACCACGGGACGACAAACCGCTCACACTTCCTGACCGTTTTTCAAAGGTCGTAATCTGGGCGCTTTGCACAAAAAACGCGATGCGCCTGGCTCGCATCTTCAAGAGGCGCATGCCGCCTATTTTCACTCGTCATCGCCAGACATCCGATATTCACAGTTTCCTGGAGGTGATCACTCGCATCCTGGCGGGGGCTCGGTTACGGTGCGGAGACGAGGCGCACCCAGCCCGCGGCCAGGAGGGGTGCACCCGCGCGGTGGGGGGTGGGTCGATGGAAGCCGTGCCGAGCCAAAAATGGGTCGAGGGAGTTCTGCCTGGCGACCGCACGATCGACGTGGCGGTGCGCACGCTTGAGGCTCGATTCTCCGCGCTCGTCCACTTTCTGCCGCTCGCTGCTCAGGAGGCAGACCGCGATCCCGAGCATGTCCACCAGCTTCGCGTCTGGTGCCGCCGCACGAAGGCAGCGCTCGACCTTTTTGAGCCGCTCTTGCCTCCCAATCGCACGCAGTGGCTCAGGAAGCAACTTGGGCGGATTCGCCATGCGGCGAACGAGGCCCGCGATTGCGACGTACTGATCGCGCGGCTCGAGTCTCGAGCATCCCAGCGCTCGGTGCGCCATTGGCTGAAAAACACCCGAACCGAGCGTGCCACGGCGCAGGCCGAGATCGTCGCGGCTTACGAGCGGCTCTGGCGCGATCACCGCTTCGAGCACAGAATCACCCGCTTTCTCAAGCGCGCCCGGGAACGAGGTTCCACCCTGGCCGCGGGCCGAGCGCGGTTCGGAACCTGGGCGCGCAGGCAGCTCAAACGCAGTGTCGACCAATTCTTCGCCACCGCTCCCACGCCGGACGCTGATGCCGCGGCCTTGCACCGGTTTCGCATCCGCGGCAAGGAACTCCGTTACGCCATCGAGATCCTGGCAGGCGCGTTCGACGAATCCCTCAAAACACGGATCTATCCCATCATCGAGGCCATCCAGGATCGCCTGGGAGATCTGAACGATCTGGCCACGGCGGCCACGAGACTTGCCGCCCGAATCGAAACCGAGCCCGACAGCGCAACAGTCTCCGCCTGGCGCAAATTGCGCGCGCGTGAAAACGCCCAGCTTGCGCGGGCACGGCGGCGGTTCAACGCGTGGTTCACCCCAGCGCGGCAAGACGATCTTCGCTCCGCGTTCGCGGCGATTCTGGCACGCAAGAATCTCGCCCTGGCCACATGACTCAACCGAGGCGTTAGACTGAAACACGTGGTTTTAGCCGGGAACGACCGGCCAGGAACAACGCAGCAGCATATAAGCGTGGAGTGATGGACGGCATGGGGGCGATCACGCGCATTCTGGCGCTCGATCATGGCGACCGCAGGATTGGCGCGGCGGTTTGCGATCCGGATCACAAGATGGCCTTTCCGCTTGAGGTCTACGAGCCGCGGGGCGAAGCGGCGGACGCCAGGCACTATCGGGCGCTGGTCGAGGAGAACGACGTGGACAGGATCGTGGTCGGCTTGCCGATTCATACGTCCGGGCGCGAAGGCGATCGCGCCCGGAAGGCCCGCGCGTTTGGCGCGTGGCTTGAGCAAGCGACCGGGCGCCCCGTCATCTACTTCGATGAGCGTTACACCACGGTCGAGGCGGAACACGTGATGAATGAGGCAGGGCTCACGCGTAAGAAACGGAAGTCGCTTCGTGACCAGCTCGCCGCGCGGATCTTACTTCAGGCGTATCTTGACGCTGGCGAGCCGTCGAGTCCCTCACTTGCCCCTTTGGACGATCCCGAGGAGGCGCATTGAGCACTCTGATCGCCGGCTGCGGCTATCTTGGCGAACGCGTGGCCGACTTGCTCGTCGCGCGAGGCGAGCCGGTCTGGGGTCTGGTCCGCAGGCCCGAGCGCGGCGCGATCCTTCA
>DAIDHX010000144.1 GCA_027451885.1 Planctomycetales bacterium | reverse complement strand
GGGGTGTCGAAGTCCTCGGGAAAGATCTCGAAGCGGGTATGGCCTGGACCAGGCTGCCAGGGTGAGAACTCCTCGAGCGCGGCCCGCTTCGCGCCTGTGATGCGGTGCGACCAGGCAAGGTCAAAGGGACTGATTCCGCGGCCGTCGTCCCGAAGAAACGGCACGGAGTAAGTCGCCACGATGGGGATGGGAGCGGTGAGCGCGCGAGGGTAACGTCGCCTGGCATGCCAATCGACGGTGAAGCCCCTGCGCACGATCGCTTGCTCCTCCTCGGCAACGAGCTGATCTTCGCTCCAGAGCCGGGCGAGCCCCGACCCAGCGGCGTTCCGCCGCTCGGCGCGAGGATCCTCGCTGAAGATCCGCAGGAGCTCCCACACGGCCACACGCCCGTGCACAGCCGCGGCCTCGATCTCGGAAGCGGTTGCTTCGTCCTGAGCCAGGACAGCGAGTGCACGCCTGGCACGCATCATTTGAATCAGCCTGCGCGTGCCGCCGATCACCGCGATCACACCGAGTACGATCCAGACGGCGGTCCTGGGCTCACCGAGCAGCCCTCTCTTCTTGCCGCGTTCTGGTCTGGAGGCGGGTGCCACGACATCCCGCGCAAGCTCATCGGCCAGGCTCACAAACGCTCTCGATCGACCCATCACGCTCCCTTAAAGTAGACCAGGCCGCGGCGGCGGCGATGCGAGAGCGGAATTCGGTTGCCAGGCGAGGAGGCAGGAGGCGTACCGCCCGGCCCGGCCCGCGGCGCTGATCGGGGCGCTCCGGGAGTAGAGCGCGGCGAATCAGCCTGGCGATCTGCCTTTTCAGCCGGCTTCGAATCGTGGGGCTCCTCGTCGATGATGGTTGGCTTGCGGAGCGGAGTACGGCCGTCCTCGGCACCTGCTCGATCGTCGAGCAATTCATCGACAGAGTCTTGCAGATCGTGAAGATCGCGGTGGAGCGCTCGCAGTTCGTTCCAGATGCGCTCGAGCGGATCTTCAGCCCCCTCGGCGTCGGTGATAATGAGCATGCGATCTTCAGGTGCTGCCTTGAACGAAAGCCCCAGTTGGTCGAGCAGGAGCTTGAGCCCCGTCCTCAACCGCACGCCGCTCATGGCGAGCTCGACCTCGTCGTCCGGTTCCACGCCCTTGCGATCGAGCGCGGCCCGGTCGAGTACGACGGTGATGTTCAAATCGCGGCTGAGGCGGTCCCGAACTTTCTCGAGCGAGGTCGGCTTCTCGAAGGGAAAATGGTAAGGCCGCTCGAGTGCTTCGCGCACATCCCCCGGAGCGGCCGCTGGAGCGGTTGCCGGGCCCCCTGGATGATTCCCGCGTTCATTCTGGGCGCGGAGCGAGACCCAGCTCGAGAGCCCTGCACCCAGCAGCATCCCCGCAGTGATCCAGGAAATCGCTTTCCAGGTCATGTTCCTTCACCCCGGAAGGGTCAAGCGGAATCGCGAGGCCGTTCGAAGCCCGCGGAATTCGATTTCTCATTCTAACCATGGGGCGTTTTCTCAACCAGCGAACGCCACGCCCCTAGCAGCGTGCGGCGATTGCCTCGTCGATTTCGCGGGCGGAGGGAAAGCCAAAGCCCTCGCGATCGATCTCGAGCGCGGCCGCGGCGAGCGCCCGCCTGAGCGCCAGGTGGACCAGACTGGGCTCAATCACGCCCGAGGCCGAATCCCAGTGCTGGTCGAGCAGGGTCTGGACAAGGGCAGAGCCAAAGGCCTCGCCAGCGTGATTGGTATCGCGTGGCGGACGTCCGAGCGACATCGCGGCTCCCCGAGCTGTCTGGGCCGAGCCGTCGGGCGCGGTGAAGCGCACCGTCGCGCCGTTGGGTCCATCCGTCACGGCGAGAATCGAGACGCGCCAGGCCGTTTCCTCGCGATCCGCGAGCGCATCCCATTCCCGGCGATTGCAGCAGAGCACGTCGATCGAAGCCGCAAGCGCGGCCATGGGCGCTGCCCGATCCAGCATGTTGCGAATTCCAGGAGCAAACAGGCGCACGCGGGCGCCTGGAGCCTCGAGCACGGCTCTGGCCTGCGCATTCGAGAGCCCGGCCACGACGCGCAGGTCGCAGACCCCGGTTGCGCGGGCGAACGCATCTGGCTCCCCTGCGGCATGACAACCTCGAAAGCCGATCGGCAGCTTGTCACCCTGTGCGCCACTGGTAAGCAAAAGCGTCCAGTCAGCCGCGTGATTCGCCAGCCGTTGCGCCTGCCAGCCAACTCCGTGGCGATCCAGAATCCGAGCCACGGCCTGGGTTGTCGGATCGTGGGTCGACCCCAGCGCGCATGTGAGCCGCCCGCCGAGCGCGCAGGCATAGCCCGCGCCCATGCCTCCCAGATCGTCGCGCCAGCGTACGGCCGCAAGGCGAACCTTGCCCGCATGGCCCGCCACGGGTGAACGAACAAGAATCGCCCTGCCGCGAGGGCCCGGCCAATCGGCGGGTGGAATGATCTCCAGTGACAGGCTGCCGGGGCCGTCGAGTATCACCGCCTCGCCGCCGGAATCAACCCAGATCCCATCTGTTCCCAGATCAAGCGGAGGCTCGGT
This sequence comes from Planctomycetales bacterium, assembly GCA_027451885.1. Classification (GTDB taxonomy): domain Bacteria; phylum Planctomycetota; class Planctomycetia; order Isosphaerales; family Isosphaeraceae; genus JAKBAP01. Next base: position 20,334 of record DAIDHX010000144.1, on the reverse strand, counting down.
CTCCGCGCGAATCAGTGGAACCTCGAACTCAAGGATGCGATCGAGATAGGCTGGGCCAAAGACCTCGATCACGGGTGTCTCCGTTCCTCGTCAGCCAATGGTGAGGCGATCACCGCCTCGTCGAAGCGATCCTTTTGCGTATAATATCAGGTTCTCCCGGCCTGGATCGCTGGGGCTAGAGTGGTTTGCGAGGAGAGATTCGTTGACGACCGAGCTCGAATTACAGGTGGAAGAACTGGATCATCCGGTGGATAACGCACCGGTGCGTTCGCTGTCAGTCGGCGGGCTGACGGTGGAGGGCTACTCGCGCGCCGCGGTGCAAACCTACTGGCGGATTCCGGAGCTCAAACTTGGCTTCGACCTGGGGGGGCAGCCCTGGTCGTTCATGACAACGCCGAACTGGTTTATCTCGCACACTCACCTTGATCACATCGCGGCCCTGCCGATCCTGGTGGCACGGCGGCGGATGATGAAAATGGCCGAGCCGACGATTTATCTCCCCGCCCAGGCGGTTGACGCGGTCGAGCAGCTTTTACTGGCGTTTCGCAGGCTCGACCGGGGCCGGATGCCGGCCCGGCTGGTGGGGCTCGTGCCTGGGCAGGAGATCAACCTTTCGCGTGAGCTTGTGGCGCGGGCGTTCGCGACGAGCCACACCATCCCCTCGCTGGGATTCATCGTGTGGGAGCGCAGGCGCAAGCTGAAACCCGAGTACCGCGCGCTTTCGAACGATCAAATTCGCGATCTGCGGCTCGCGGGAACTGAGGTCTCGGCCGAGGTGCGGATGCCGCTGGTGGCCTACACGGGAGACACTGCACCCGCCGGCCTGGACGCCTACCCGGAGATCTACAAGGCCAAGATCCTGATCACCGAGCTGACCTTTGTGGGTGCGGGCGAACGTCCCTCGGTCATTCACAAGTTCGGCCACATGCACCTCGACGATCTGATCGCGCGGGCGGACCGATTTGAAAACGAGCTCATCGTGGCATCGCACTTCAGCACGCGGCTGCACCCGGACCAGATCCAGAGGATCGTGGACCGGGCGCTGCCGGACGCGCTCAAGGGACGGCTTCGAGTCTGGCTATAGGCGATCGGCCGAGATCCGCGGCCGATCCGCGAGCGCCCGGGTGAACACGCGCTGCCTGCGTTTGGCGGGGTCATTCCACGCCAGCCGCAATCCGCCCGTGGCCGACGCGGCAAGTCCAAGCCAGGCGGCTGCGCTGGCTTGCGGGTCGACTGGGCGCGCGGGATCGCGCTGAGAAGCCGCGCTGCGATCTCCGCGGGGTACGCGATCAAGCGCGGCTTTGCCTTGTTCATCGTCACTCGGCCCCGGCGGAATCGCCTGGATCCGCATCCCCGCCGGTCGAAGAGCCTCCCGCGCTGGAATCGGATTCGCACCGGCCGCCGGCACAGGCTGGAAGGGCTCGATCTCGTCAATCAAGGATTCCAGGGCGTATTCCCGCAGGGGCCGGGCACGGATGACGACCTTGACCGGATTCTCGGGCCCTTGACCGTAGTGTGTATTCGACGGGGGTTGTTCCTCGCTCAGGGCCAGGCTAATCGAAATCAGGTTCGTCGCCGGAGCTGAGCTCGATCCAAGATGGACGACCACGAGCGGCGGCGGGATCACGTAATCCACCGAGGCACTGCCGAGCACAAGCACAGGCGGGGCCTGACTTGGATTCAGCGGCGTGATCCCATTGGAAGCCGTTGAGCCTGAGCTGGTCGACGAGCCCCCAGGACTTGTGGTTGCCCCTGCGGGCACGCTCGTACCATTCGCCGCAATGGTCGCGAACACGAATTCGAGGCCGGTCCGCGCGTCTGCGACGTGGGCCGCGGAGAACTGAGGCGGCGCGGCGGGCGTGTTCATCGCAACGAGTGCCGGCACAAGCGCGCCGGCTCTGGGCGAGCCAAGCCCGATCACGGCGTGATACGGGTCGGAACCGGCCGCCGAGGAAGCTGGCGACGCGTGAAAATCGCTTGCGGGGAGATTGTAGAGCGACGCCTGAGCGTTTGCCATCGAGCCATGCCCGCCAAGCGCGAGCCCCTGGTCGGCAATGGCCAGGATGGCGGACCACGCCGGTGCGCCGACGCTCGTGCCGCCGACGACATACCAACCCGTTCCGCCTGCGCTCGACGATGCGCTGTAGACCGACACGCCGGTGGCTGGATTGGCCGCCCAGGCCACGTCAGGCGTGGTACGACCCGTCACCGCGAGGCCGGACGCCGCAAGTGCGCTGGATTGCCATGCCGGCGCCGGCTCAAAAGCGCTTGCGCCATGGCCGCTCATGGCCCATGGGGATTCCGACCCGTACGCTCCCATCGAGGTCAGACCGAGCGTCGTGCCGCCCACCGCGAGCACATTCGGCGATGCCGCGGGATACTGGACATGCCCGCTGTCGCCCGCGGAGGCAACAAACGTCACTCCCCCCGCGACGCCCGTCGAGGACGTATGCCCGGCGGGAGTGGTGAAGATGTTGTCATAGCTCGTTTCAGCCGCGAATTCGCCCGATCCCCAGCTCATCGACACAACCGAGACACCCGCCTGGCCACGCGCGTAGTCCACGCCGGCAAGTAGACTTCCGAGATCCGCGGGCGTCTCCACAAGCAGAAGATTCGCCCCGGGGGCAACGGCGTGAGCCCACTCCACATCGAGCGCGGTTTCGAGCGACCAGGCCGCGTTCTGGGCGGTGAGGCCGCGGCTGACGACCTGGGTGAAGCTGGCGGGCGCGGGCAGGCCGTATGTTTGATCGAAACGCGCCAGGTCGGACGCGATCGTGGGATCATAGTAGGCGTCAACAATCGCGATGGTCTGGCCGGCGCCATTCCCCGCGATCCCTCCTGCGAAAGAAAGACCATTGAGCCCATAGGCCGTGCGCAAAAGCGCCGGCGTGAGGCCAAGCGGACTCGCCACCGCACCCGACGGATTATTTTCAACGGCCGGTTGCACCCCGATTACAGCCGCGGTCGCAGGCGCTGCCGACAGCACCTGCCGCGGCTCGAGATCCAGCCACTCCAGGCTGCGGAGGTGCTCCCGACAGCGACTTCCAGAAACCCGAAACGCGTTATCCAGGCCCAGGATCTTCTTCGCGTGCTTCATGATGCGACTCCAGATCGGGTAGCCGGCTCCGGAAATGAGGTATCACCTCCGGATTCAAGGTTCTATACTATCAATCGCCTGGGGCGGGATGAAACGCTCGGGCTTGCTTTCGGTTTCGGCAACACCAGTCCCTTTCAGCGTTTTGCAGACTTAAATGATTCATCCCTGGCACGACGTGACCCCCGGCGAACGGCTCCCGACCGAGTTCAATTCACTCGTCGAGATCCCCATGGGCTCGAGCGTGAAATATGAGCTCGACAAACGCACCGGACTGCTCCGGCTCGATCGGGTGCTCTATTCCGCCGTGTATTATCCCGCGAATTACGGATTCATCCCGCAAACCTTCGCCGAGGATGACGACCCGCTCGACGTGCTTGTGCTCTGCCAGGAGCCGCTTGCCCCGCTCACGCTCGTGACGGCACGTGCGATCGGGGTGATGGTGATGATCGACGGCGGCAAACGCGACCACAAGATCCTGGCGGTGGCCGTCGACGACCCCGAATTCAACTCGTTTCGAGAGGCTTCGGAGCTGCCTTCGCACCGGCTCATGATGCTCAGGCGGTTCTTCCAGGATTACAAACAGCTCGAGGGCAAGTCGGTGGAAGTCGAGGACTTCCAGCCTGCGGGGACGGCGATTCCGGTGATTGAGGAATCGCTCCAGCGTTATAGCCAGCACCGCCGGCGGGGATTCCATTAATGGCGGGCGCCAGCCAGCCAGATGGCCGCCGCGCGTTTGTGGTTGGGGGTTCGGGTCAAATCGGCGGTTGGCTCATGCGGGAGCTTGCGGCCCGCGGGGTCTCGGCAGTCGGCACCTATGCGTCCACGCCGTTCCAGGGGCTCGTTGCGCTGCAGGCTGCCCAACTGGAAGCCGCCGCATGTGAACTCCGAGCGCACCGGCCGGACGTCGTCTATTATCCCGCCGGGTTCACCTGGGTTGATGGCTGCGAACGCGATCCAGAACGAGCCTACTCAGCCAATCTTCATGAGCCGCTCAACCTCGCCCGGGCCGCTCGAGACCTTGGTGCACGCTTTATTTACTTCTCCACGGACTACGTCTTCGACGGGATTCGCGGCCCGTATGCCGAGGACGCACCCACGAACCCGCTCTCGGTTTACGGTAAAGCGAAGCGCGACGCCGAACTCGCGATCGCGGAAGAGCTCGGCCCACTCGGTCTCGTGGTGCGCACATCCTGGGTGTTCGGTCCCGAGCGGCAGGGCAAGAACTTTGCCTATCAGCTCGTGCGGACTCTCAGTTCCGGCCAGGAGCTCGTTTGTCCAGGTGACCAGATCTCAAGCCCGAGCTATGGGCCGGACGTCGCCCACGCCGTCGTGGAGCTCGCCGAGCGAAACCTGGCCGGCTTGATCCACGTCGTTGGTCCGGAAGTCATGGACCGCGTCGGCTTCGCGCAGGCGATCGCCCAGGCGTTCGCGCTTGACCCAGGACTCATCCGCGGCAAGCCAACCGCAGAGCTCGGCCAGGGTGCGCCCCGCCCACTGAACGGCGGTTTGCTCACCCCCCGGCTCGATTCCTTGCTGCCCGGTATCATGCGACCGCTTCAAGCCTCTCTCGCTGACTTTCAGGCGAAGCTTCACGATCCCCAGCTCGCTGGCTGGGTCAAGCCCGTCAACTGAATCCCCCGCCGCCGGCTAGACGTGGCTCAGTGCCGCCTGGGCGCTCGTGGGCGATCCCACCTCGTCTTCCATCCGGAAACAGCGCCAGCCGTTGGCAAGCTCAATCATCAAGATCACTGGCTGTTTTCGTTCCGAAATCCGCTGCACCACCGTTCCGTTCAAGACACGCCCCATGTTCGTCTTGAACGACACCAGTTCTCCCAGCTCGATGGATCGACTCATGGCGACACCTTCCGTGGAGTACGTTGACACGATCCGAACCTCCTGACCCCGAACCATACTCCGAGCCAGGATTCCTGTCAGGACCAGTTTTTGTGGGCGCGTGCACGCACGCAATTTAACTGTTGTCCGCTCTCGCCTCGATGCTTGACTCAGCGTGGAAGGCGTCTACAACGGCATTTACACATATTGTGGGCGCAGAGCAGTCGAGGAGCTCGACAGAAAGTCACTTGTCGATGGCAGGAACACAACAGGTCATCGTGATTGGGGCCGGACCGGGCGGCCTGGCGAGCGCCCTTTTGCTGCGAGCTTCGGGGTTTCGGGTCAAGGTTCTCGAGCGTCTCGACCGCGTTGGGGGGCGGACCACGACAATCGGCGAGAATCAATTCCGCTTCGATCTGGGCCCAACCTTTTTCCTCTATCCCCGTGTGCTTCAATCGATCTTCCAGGCGGTGGGGCGCGATCTCGAGCGTGAGATTGAGCTCATTCGGCTTGATCCCCACTACCGGCTGGTCTTTGGCGGCGGAGGGGAGCTCGACGCCACTCCGAACGTGGAACGCATGAAGCGTGAGATTGCCCGAATCTCGCCTCGGGACGCGGCCGAGCTCGAGCGCTTTCTGGCTGAGAATCGGCAAAAAATGGACCTGTTTCGGCCGATTCTGGAATCCCCCTTCGAGCGCTGGAGCGACCTGGTCTCGCCCGAGATGCTCAAGGTGCTACCCCTCTTGCGGCCCTGGCTTTCGCTCGACGGCGAGCTCAGACGCTACTTCCAGGATCCGCGTGTCCGCCTGGCGATGACATTTCAGTCCAAGTATCTGGGAATGTCGCCGTTCCAGTGTCCGAGTCTGTTCTCAATTCTTTCGTTCATCGAATACGAATACGGCATCTTTCACCCCGTGGGAGGCTGTGGCGCTGTTACCGAGACCATGGCACGGATCGCGCGTGAGATGGGTGTGGAGATCCTGCTCGAGGACGGCGTGGAAGAGATTCTGATCGAAGGTCGCAGGGCCAGGGGGGTCCGATCGCGGTCGGGTGTTCACCAGGCGGACGCGGTGGTGATTAACGCCGACTTCGCCCGCGCGATGACCCGACTTGTGCCCGATCATTTACGGCGCCGGTGGTCAAACAAAACGATCGCGAAGAAACGCTTCTCGTGCTCGACATTCATGCTCTACCTGGGCCTGGAAGGAATTGACCAGGACCAGGCGCATCACACGATCTATCTCGCCGATGATTATGAGACCAATCTCGCCGACATCGAATCGCGGCATGTTCTTTCGCGCAATCCTTCGTTCTATGTGCAAAACGCGTGCGTGACCGATCCTTCGCTTGCACCGCCCGGCGCGAGTACGCTCTATGTTCTACTGCCGGTGACGCATCAACATGCGAATGTGAACTGGTCTGTTGAGACCCCGCGGTTCCGCGATCTGGCCTTCCGCCAGCTTGAACGGATTGGGCTTCATGGCGTCGAATCGCGTGTGCGGTACGAGAAGATTATCACCCCCGCGGACTGGGACCAGGGCTACGACATCCACCTGGGTGCGACATTCAACCTCGCGCACAGCCTGTCGCAAATGTTGCATTTGCGTCCGCATAATCGATTCGAGGATCTTGAATCGGTGTACCTGGTGGGAGGCGGAACGCATCCAGGCAGCGGGCTGCCGGTGATTTTTGAATCGGCCAAGATTACTTCCAGGCTCATTGCCGAGGATCTGGGCCTCTGCCCCGTCTTGCCATGGACCGAGAGTCGAGATGAACCTGACTCGGTTGGGGTTTCCCACGGGGCGGGGCGGGCGGAAGGCGATCTGATCGAGGTCGCCTAGGTCCAATTGCCGCCGGGCGTATTTCGAACAATTTCGTGGGAGGCATCTGGGTCATGAGCAGCATGGCGTCGGAAAAAGTCGGTGTGATTGGCGGCGGGCTGGGGGGGCTTGCGGCGGCGTGCACCCTGGCTGCGCGTGGGCGCAGGGTCTGCCTGTTCGAGAAAAATCCCTGGCTTGGGGGCAAGGCAGCAGTCCATGCCGACGGGGGATTCCGTTTTGACATGGGGCCCACGATCCTGCTCATGCCCTCGGTTCTGCGACGAATCTTTGCCGAGGCGGGCAAGGATCTCGCCCAGGCACTTGATCTGGTCCCCCTCGATCCTCAGTGGCGATCCTTCTTCAACGATGGCGCCGTGCTCGATCTACACGCTGAACGAGCAAAGATGGCGGCGACGATTGAGTCATTCGCAAATGCCCGCGACCGCGCGGGCTTCGAACGCTTCATGGATCTGGCACAGCGGCTCGAAGCGATCTCCAATCGCTACTTCTTCTGGCGACCGGTCGGCGGTCTTGAGGACATGTTCGACCCGAAGGCGACTTTCAACCTCGCCACCCTGGGGGACGTGCTGGCGATGCGTCCGTGGAGTACCGTCGCCGCCACGATCCGAGCCAGTATCCGCGATCCCCGCGTGACGCAGATGCTCGACCATTTCACCCAGTACGTTGGTTCCTGCCCCGAGCGATCGCCCGCGGTCCTTTGCGGCATCGCCAACATGCAAACGAGCGAAGGGGTGTGGTATCCCCGCGGTGGGACTCGCGCCGTGGCAGTCGCGCTTGCGAACCTTGCCACTGAGCTCGGCGTCGAGTTCTACACCGGGGTCGATATCACTTCGATCGCACTTGACGATTCCGGGCGGGTACGGGGCGCGGTGACCGCAAAGGGCGAAACGATCGCCGTCTCCGCCATCGTCTCCAATTGTGATGCCGTGCGAACTCACCGTGAGCTGCTCGCGGGTCAAGACGCCGCGTCACGCTTCGAAAAACGCCGCCGATACGAGCCGGCTTGCTCGGGCGTGGTGCTCTATCTAGGCCTCAACCGCCGCTATGACCACCTGCTCCATCACAACTTCGTATTCTCGCAGGACCCGCATGAAGAATTCGATTGGATCTATCACCGCGGCGAACCTGCTCCCGATCCAACTTGCTACGTTTGCGCTCCCGCGGTAAGCGACCCCTCCGTCGCGCCCGAGGGGGGCGAAGCTCTCTACGTGCTCGTGCACACGCCCTACCTGAGACCTCACCACAACTGGGATGCCCTGTTTCCGCGCTATCGCGAGACGATTTTGCAAAAGCTGGAACGCACGGCGGGCTGCGGCGACATTCGCAGCCGGATCAAGGTTGAGCATCGCCTGACACCACAGGATATCCATGATCGCTATCGCGTGCTCAACGGCGCGATTTACGGGCTTGCAAGCCACGGCCGGTTGCACGGAGCGTTCAAACCAAGCAACCGCTCGAGCGATGTACCGGGGCTGTATCTCGCGGGAGGCGCAGCACATCCCGGACCCGGAATGCCCATGGTGATGATGTCAGGCTGGATCGCCGCCGATGCCCTCGATCGCGATCTTCGCTCTGGTCGATTACACTCCGCCGCCAATCCGCGGGAATCGTCCGCCGTGCTCGCCGCACCCGGGCATTAGGCCGACAGCCGTTGCACGGGGGATTATGATAATGATTGCACAGAACCGTCTCACTCGACGACGGTCTGGGCGGGAGCCGCTTTCGCCCATGGCTAACCCCGCGTCACTCACTCGGCTTACGCCGGCGTCGGATCAGCTTTTCCGCTGGTTTCGAGCCTACGCCCGCCGCTATGTGGCCAGGCGATTCCACGCGGTTCGGATTGCACGCACAGGTGACTTTCCCCAGCTCGCTCCCGGGCCGGTGATTGTGATGCTCAATCACGCGTCGTGGTGGGACCCACTCATTGGATTTGTTTTAAGCGAGCTCGCCCCAGCGGGTCGCCGGCATGCCGCACCCATCGAAAACCTGGGGCTCACACAGTATCCCTTCCTTGCCAGACTGGGGTTTTATGGAGTCGAAACCGGTACCGCCACGGGCGCCCGCCGCTTCCTGAATGACAGCCTGCAAATCCTTGAGAATCCCGACGCAATGCTCTGGATCACGCCCCAGGGACGCTTTGTTGACGCGCGAATCCGCCCCGTGGTTCTTCGACCGGGCCTGGGTATGCTCGTCCACAAATGCCCAGCGGTTACCATTGTTCCGCTCGCGGTGGAGTATGCGTTCTGGAACGACCGCTGCCCCGAAGCGCTCGCCTGCTTTGGTCTCCCGATCGAGGCAAGCCGAAAATCGCACCAATCCCCGTCGGAGTGGACCACGCGCCTGGGGCGAGCCCTTGAGGAAACGCAGGATCGCCTGGCAGTCGCTGCCCAGTCCCGCGACCCCGCGGCATTTACCACGCTTCTCAGCGGCACGTCAGGCGTGGGAGGTATCTACGACGCCTGGCGCAGGCTGAAGTCACTCGTCACGGGGCGCCGATTCCAGCCTGAACATCAGGTGCTCGATTCAAAGCAGCGGGAAACGACCGACGGGACAAACCAGGATCAAGCTCACCTCCTCCGTACTTCACGTTCATGACGACCTGGCTCACGTTTCTTGCTGGTGCATCGTTCATCCTCGCTGCGCTCCCCGCGGCGAGTTTCCTGCGCAATTTATTCGATTACGCTTCCGCACCGGACACTCCACCCAGAGCGAATTCGGACCTTGCGGTGTCGGTGCTTATCCCCGCGCGAAACGAAGAGCAATCGATCGGCGAGGCCGTTGAATCGGTCCTCGCTCAGGTGGGGGTACGGTTGGAAGTCGTGGTGCTCGACGACCAGTCGGAAGATCGGACCGCGGAGATTGTCGATTCGCTTGCGAAGCGCGACCCCCGCGTGCGCCTGGTCTCAGCCCCAACGCTGCCCCACGGCTGGTGCGGCAAGCAACACGCCTGCTGGCTCCTCGCCCAGCAGGCCCGCTACCCGATCCTGGCCTTCATCGACGCCGACGTCCGGCTACGCCCAAACGCCCTGCTCCGCGCTGGAGCTCTGCTCCAAAACAATCGAATCGACCTCTTAAGCGGCGTCCCTTTCCAGGAAACACGCAGCCTTCTCGAAATGCTCTTGATCCCACTCGTGCATTTCATCCTTCTTGGGTTCCTGCCGATCAGGCGCATGCGCAAAAGCGTGAGCCCAATTTATTCCGCCGGCTGCGGCCAGCTCTTCCTCACAACAAGTGCCAGCTACAATCGCGCAGGGGGGCATGCCGCGATCCGCGAGACACTTCACGACGGCCTCCGCCTGCCGCGCGCGTACCGAATGGCTGGCCTACGCACCGACCTCTTCGACGCCACCGACCTGGCGCGATGCCGCATGTATCGCAGCTCGGCCGACCTTTGGATCGGTCTGCTCAAAAACGCTCGCGAGGGCCTGGCGACACGCGTGATGATCGTGCCGGCCACTCTCATGCTCGCGGGAGGGCAGATTCTACCCTTCGTACTTCAAACCCACATTTTCTTTCGACCCAACTCCTGGCCAATCGAAGCCAGATGGCTCGTTGCCGCCGCGGTCGTCTCCGCCTGGTTGCCTCGAATACTCGCCGCCGCACGCTTTGGACAGTCCCTCACCGGAGCACTGCTCCATCCGATCAGCGTACTCCTCTTCCTGGCAATCCAGTGGCAAGCGTTTCTCCGAGACGCAATGGGCCGACCTGTCTCATGGAAAGGCCGGCCTTACGTTGAGCTGAAGCAAAATGCCGCGACACCTGAAGAGGCAGCTTCATTCGAGGAACTCAAGAATGACGTTCCTCAAACTCACGCGACGATCAGCGAAACATAAACGAGGCTGTTACACTCTGGCCATCAATTGTCGCCGTGAGCTCGCCGCGGAAGGCCTCGGGATAATGCCCAGGCGGGGATGCAAAGGCTGTACCGGCCGTGCTCGAGGCGCTTTTGTCTGGCGTGAGAGTAATCGTCGTATTCTTCTCGGCTGAACCGATCTTGATCGAGACATCCGTCGGCGCGGGATCGATCGGGCTCGAACCATCCGCCTTGTAGAAATAGACGTGGAACGGGGCCGAGGCGACCTTGGACCGGGCGCCCCGCCCCGTACGCGTGCCAGCCTCGGTTTTGATCTCGAAGAAGCCCCTGGAATCGGGGAGCGGAAAGAGCGCGCCGCTGTGGCTGGCCGCCGGGAGCGGTGTACCCGACCCACCACAACCCGTGAGGGGCAGCAAGCCGATTAACACAACGCGCACATAAACAGACTTATGCATGAACATACCCAGTAACGTAAGGCGGGGTTGGAACATGTTCCAACCCCGCCAGTGTCTGACGAATCCGTGACGTCCTAGTATTGATCCGAGCTCACAACCTCGCCGCCGGCGCGGGTTGAAAGCTTCTGGTAGACACCGAGTTGCGCGGAACCGAACGAGTAATACAGGTCGTTCGGATAGTTGACGTCAGGGGTGGCGATTGCGCCGTCTGGAATGGCATCGCCATAGGAATCCGTGTTGCCGGTGTTGAAGGTCCACGACTGGATCGTTGACTTGATGAAGTGAACCGAACCATCGCAGAAGGCGAAATTGGCTCCGCCGGGGTGCATGCTATTCGCGGTCGTGATCGCATAATAGCCGTAAGGGCCGTTGGCTGCCGCGGGGTTGCCGGCGAGGTTGGTCGTCATTGGATACAAGGTGGAGAAGAGCGTGTCGTACCACCGGCCCGACTGCCACGAATTATCTGAAACGTAGTAGTAGGGATCATTCATCGTGGCCATATGGTGGCTATGTTCGCCGAAGATGAATGTGTTGCTGGTGCCGTCGGTCACGGCCGCGATGCGTACCGTGCTATCGTTGTAGACGACGCCATTGTACATCTGGAACAGCGTGGGGCCCTTGTAGGTTGCATATCCAAAGTCCCACGTGCCGCAGTTGCCGGCATAGCTCGAATAGCACTCGATCCAGTTGCCCACCGGCAGTGTGCCATACAGGATGTTGAACGAGGCGTTAGGCGTGTTCAGCACAAGGGGCACAGGATCGTTCTGGGTGTCGCTTGGGCAAGTGAGAATGTTCAGCCGAACACCACAGATTGTCAGATTCTGGTAGTTCGACGAGGTCAGATTGAAATTGACCGCGTTGAACATCGGCGCCTGCTCCGTGTACGGGAGCATCCGTACGAAAACGCTGAAATTCTCCGGGAATGCGCAACCCACCACCCCGGTCGAACAACCACCCGCCGGCGTGCCGCCGTTGTAGTTGGAGTACGAACCGCCTGGGAACGAACCATTGGCGGACTCGTAGTTGCTCGCCGCGAGTGCCAGTTGTTTGAGGTTATTCGTGCACTGTGCGCGGCGTGCAGCCTCACGAGCGGACTGAACCGCGGGGAGCAAGAGGGCAATGAGAACCGCGATAATCGCGATGACGACAAGAAGCTCAATCAAGGTGAAACCGGCTCGACGGGCGGCGGACCGCAGTCGCGGTATCATGGAGGGTCTCCAGGGGTGTATTACAAATCGATCCCGGCACTCAAGGGGATCACACTGTAAAAGCGAAGTTAGTGTAATGAAGCAAAACCAAGAGAAGGTTAAGAATTCATGAAAAACCGAAAGATCCTTTCCCGAAGCACGACCTGTCGTCAATTAAAAAAAAGAAATTGTGAAAACGGCATCGTATGCGTCTCTCAAAGTCCGTGGCTTGCCCACCCTGAATCGACATCCTCGGTTGTCTTGACCACAGACCAAGCAAGCCCGCGCAGGTCAGTTAACGTGTTGAATGCGTAACGGTTAAAGATCGCCTGTCTCAATTCCTTCGATTTCTGCCACGAGCTGCCAGGATCATTAGCTCACACATGGATCGAATCTTCGAGGGAGGGGAGCTGGCGCGATTCAGCCAACTGACGATTGAGATCGCAGGTCTTCCTCGACTGCGTTCAGGCGCTGGCGAGCGGCCGAGCGAGCCGGCTTGTGAGATTGGCTGAGGGGCGATAGAGTGATTTCTGGCAGGGTGTTAGCGACGATCGCTCAAGATCGCGCGTGCCGCTTCGGTTTCGAGTGGATCGCCTTTCGGCGATGGGATTTCCCATGCAAAGCGGAGAATTGCTCCAGCTTGCGATCGGCGATCGTGAGATCAACCTAACGCAGGTCCTGAAGCTTTCGGGAGCGATCGAAAGTGGCGGCGTGGCGAAGCTGGCGATCGCGGAGGGGCAAGTGCGGGTCAACGGCGTAATCGAGGAGCGCAAGAGGCGCAAGATGGCCGTGGGCGATACAGTCGCGATCGAGGGCGTATGCACGATCGAGTTGATCGCGTGAGAGAACGACTAGTCGACCGTTGCCTCGCCGGCCCGAACGCACTCCAGATTCGCGAGCGACGCGCAACCGGCGGGAAGCTGAGCATCCTCGATCAGCATGTTGGGAATGTCGTCCTTGATGGCGAAGCGCGGACCGCAGCGGGTACAGACCAACATGTCTCCCTCGCGTCGCAGGGGCGCCTTGCCCAGCGGGCAAACCAGAAGCTCGAGCAACTTTTCGTTGAGCATAACTGGGTCCTCAATTCGCAATCCTTGCTCGCTCGCGGCGGTATTATGCCGGAGGACGGGTTGCGCGAACAGGCGAGTCCGGTCGCCACGGCTGAGTCGAACGTCTCAGTCCCGGGCGTGGGCCGCGGCATGGGAGAGCTGAGCCGGTGAACTTCCGCGACGAACTTGCCCGAATCATCGCACGTGACCCGCGTTATTCCATTGAGGCTTACGCGTTCGTGATCGAGTCCCTGCAGCAGGCTCGCAAGCGAAAACTCAAGGAGCGGAACCGGTCGCGAAAGGCTCAAAAAAAAGGTCGATGCGAGACGGGGATGGAGGTCAGCGAGCCGCGCACTGGGCATGTCTCCGGGCAGGAACTGTGCGAAGCGGCACGCAGGCTGGCGCTTGCGCGATTTGGACGACTGGCACGGCTCGTTCTCAGGCACTGGGGCGTGGAATCCACCTCCGATCTTGGCGAGATCGTTTACAACCTGATCGCCGCGGGGGATCTCGAAAAAACCCCAAATGACACCCGGTCTGACTTCGACGACGTCTACGACTTCGACGCCGAGCTCGCTCCTCGCCCGCTCGGGAATTAAGTTACCGCGGTTGATCCTGGACCAGGAAGAATCCTGCCGATGCCGGCCGTAGAGATCCATGAAATGAGTGCACGGCCGTCTCGCCTCCGCCTCATCGGGGCGTTGCTCCTTTATTTAGCCTGGATTCTTGCACTGATCTTGCTCGGGATTTTCGCGGGGACTCGCCCCCCTGCTCGCCTGAGAACACCAGGCCAACCCCCTGCCGCGGTTCCGGGCGCCGTCGAGCGAAACTGATCGACCCATCAGAGCAATCACTCATTTTTCTTGTTTTTTTTCGTATCCATTGCGCTTGTGATACGAAAGAATGATGTTGCTCAGGATGACCATTTTTTCCGATTGAATCTCGCCGGCTCCGGAGCGGCCTGAGGAGATTTTCGATTCACCGTCGTGAAAGGGGGGTCTGCCCTTGGATTCCGACGGATCGATCACGCAGGTGCTGGGTGCGATCCGCGAGGGTGGCGAGGCAGCCGCTCAGACGATCTGGGATCGCTATTCACCCCGTCTGGCCGCGCTCGCCCGCGAACGTTTGCCGGCCAGTTTGCGATCTGTTCTCGACAGCGAAGAGATCGCCTGTCAGGCGCTTGAGAGCGTCGTCATGGGGATTCACCAGGGGCGCTTTCCGGAGCTTCGCGACCGCAACGATCTCTGGGCCTTGCTGGCTTGCGTCGTGGTGCGAAAGGCGAGCAACGACGTCAAGCATGCCCTACGCCAAAAACGCCGAGCGGCGGGGGAACGCGTGCCGCTGGAGGAGGTCTCGGCTACCGTTGCGCCCGCGGACCTCACGGTGATGGCCGCCGAGCAATTCCAGTATCTGCTCGATTCCCTGGGCCGGATCGACGAAAACCTACGCACCATCGCGTACTGGCGATTCGAGGGCTATACCCGCGAGGAGATCGCCACCCGCCTGGGCTGCTCGCTCCAGCGCGTGATTCGCAAGCTCGACCTGATCCGGAAGATCTGGGCGGAGTCCGTATCATGAGCAGCGACACAACGGTCGACTTCGACATTCTTTCCCTGCCCGACGCCGAGCGTATCGACCAGGCGTGCGACCGGTTCGAGAACGCCTGGCGAGCGGGCGATTGGCCCTGCATTGAAGGCTATCTTGATTCCGTCTCGGGTCCTGCCCGGCGGATCTTGCTCAAGGAGCTCGTGAAGCTCGAAATCGAGCTCAGGCGATCGCTGGGAGAATCCCCCTCGCGGTGCGAGTATGAACTGCGGTTTCCCGCTGAGCGGGCGGTAATCGAAGCCGTCTTTGGATCTCCCCCGTCAGGCCAGGGCGAGACGACGGTGCTGGATGAGCCCACCGGCCCTTACGAGGGACCGATGGATCCAACCACCGTGGCGATCGACGCCCAGAATCCCGCGAGCCAGACCGACGTCAACGGCGCGGTGGGCAAGAGTATTGGCGATTACCTGATTCTCGACCGCATCGGCAGGGGGGGCATGGGCGTCGTCTACCGCGCCCTTCAGCGCAGAACGCGGCGGATTGTTGCACTCAAGCTCATCAAGGCCGAGTGGTGGGGTGATTCCACCGCGGGCAGCAGGACCGATCTCGAGCGCCGATTTCGGGACGAGGCCGAGATACTGGCGGCCCTCGATCATGAGAACATTGTCACCCTGTACGAAGCGGGTCACGAAAACGGCCTGCTCTACTTCTCGATGCGACTCATCAAGGGTCGCAGTCTTGCTCAAATGGTTCGCAGTGAGGGACCGCTGCCGCCGCGCAAGGCCGCTTATTACATCGAATCGATCGCGCACGCGATTGCTCACGCCCACCTGCACAATGTGGTACATCGGGATCTGAAGCCGTCAAACATCATGGTTGACGAGCACGACCGTCCCTATCTGATCGACCTGGGGCTGGCGAAGTCGCTGGAAGCCACGGAATTCGGTTCGAATACGGACAGGGTGCTGGGAACCGCAGAATACATGTCGCCCGAGCAGGCGGGATCGGGCAAGAAGGTCGGTAAGGCCGTGGATGTTTACGGCCTGGGCGCGACACTGTTCGCGATTCTCACGGGGCGAGCGCCCTTTACCGGCCAGAACATGGTGGTCGTCGTGCGCAAGGTGCTGGAGGAAGAGCCTTGCTGGCCGAAGGCGCTCGAGCGGAGCATCGATCCGGAGCTCAAGGCGATCTGCCTCAAGTGTCTCGAGAAAGATCCGGAGAGCCGCTTGCCAGGGGCGGCAGCCCTGGCCACCGCGTTACAGAATTATCTTGAGTTTCGCCCCACAGGCGTCAGCACCCCTTCGCGGTGGGCACGCGTGGTCAAGTGGGTGCGCAGGCAACCCTGGCGGGCCACGGCGCTGGGCGTGGCGTGCCTTGGGATTCTGGCCGCGACGCTCGGTGCTCTGGAATCGGCCCGCAAGACGCGCACTCTCGCCCAGTCGCTCGCCAACGATGTGCTCACGGTTTCGCTCGACCAGCTTCCCGACAAAATCAAACAGGCCGACGCCCTCTCGAGCTGGATTGGCCCGATCTTGCACGCGTCCGAAACGCAAGCCGAACCGGGCGAGGACCGATCGTTCCGGATCGATCTGGCACTCGCGGGGTGGGAGCCAGATCGGCGGAATCAGCTCGCGAGGCGCATTGCGTCCCTGAGCCCAACCGCGCATCGGATCGCTTGCGACCGACTGCGAAACAGTCCCGAAGCTCTTGGCGAATGCGGGGCCACGATCCGGAGCCAGGCGAGCAGTCTCCAGGAACAAATCCGCGCGGCCGCGGCTCTGATCGCAACCGGCGCTCCCCAGGTCGAAATCGCCCTCGATCAGCTCAAGGCCAGTCGCGATCCCGAGCGCAGAATCGCCCTGCTGAACTTTCTGGTCGAGGCCCGGGTCGACCCGGGCCTGCTGCAACGCCAGGCCCTGGCTCAAAATGATCCTTCCATCAGATGCATGCTGTTCCAGGCGCTCGCCGAACTCCCCGCTCCGGCGGAAAACCCAGCCGAGCTCACAGGCGGCAACAGCCTCCTGATCGAGCGCTACCGCACCGATCCCGACGCGGGCGTTCATGCGGCAATCGGCATGGTCTTGCGCCATCGAGGCGCGGCGGCTGATGTCACGAAGCTTGATCTCGCCCTGGCGAACGAGCCGCTGGGCGAACGCCGGTGGTTCGTGACCTCCTGGGGTGAGACGATGGCCATCGTGGGAGCCCGGCACGATCCGAACCCGCTCTTACCTTCCGAGCTCGACGGCGCGGGGATCTTTGCCATTGCGCTCACCGAAACCACCGCGCGAGATTTTGGGGCGTTCGAACCCAGCTTCGCCAAACGTCGATCAAAATCGGGCGCGGACGATCCCTGGCAAGACGACAAGCCGGCGGATTTTATCACCTACGATCGGGCCGCGGCATACTGCAACTGGCGATCGAAGCAGGAAGGTTTGCCGGAATCGGAATGGTGCTATTCCGAGGATCCCGAGAACCACCGCATGGTCATGGCGCTCGATTACAGACGCAGACTTGGATATCGCCTGCCCACGATTGAAGAATGGGAGATTGCCGCCAGGGCCGGCACCAGCACCGACCGCTACTTCGGCAAACATCTTACCAACGTCGCTCGCTACGCCTGGTCACGCCGAAATGTGAACTTTCACGCTCAACCGGTCGCCCGGCTGAGACCCAACGATTACGGGCTCTTCGACGTAATCGGCAACCTGAGCGAATGGTGCTACAACCCCGTCCCCCCCCATGATCCGCTCTGTCAGTGTGGCGCGATCCAGGGTTCGGCATGCAAGCGGTTTCACTTTGTGTCCGAGCGCGGCGGCTGCTTCTACTATCCCGATACCGAGTTACGCGCACATCCCCTGCATCAATTACTCGACTGGAGAAAGACCGACGAAAGCTACAACTACAACGGCTTTCGCATCGCGCGGTCGCTGGCCTCGCGTGCGAATCCACGCAACCTTCCCTGATCGTTCCAACCCTCTGATCTCTTTTGCTCGACACTCTGCCTGAAAGGGGCTCTCCATGCCTGATGAGTCGCCGACGAACTCCCAGGTCCTCGACTGGATCCAGGACATCATGACGACCGGATGCGGCACCTGCTCGTACCAGCTCCAGGGAGGGATGTACTACCGAGTCGGCGGCGGCTCGTGCATTAACGGGTGCACATGTCCCGCGACTTTGGGGCTCTTTCAGATTTTCTTGATGGCAGCCAATAATCCCGAGCTGATTTTATTCTATAGCTCGGGCAAGGCCAATTACGTGACGGTTTCCTGCTCGATGCCAGCAGCCAGGGGGCACTGCCGGGAGATGCGGAATGCCGAACCAATTCCCATCACCAACCCGCCCATCGCGCAGCCTTCCGATAAGCCTGCTCGCGGTAAGAAAGCGTGATGATCTCGCCCGGTCCAACCGGCGGGGCTTCCGTGGCCGTCAGAACCTACTTCGCGCCCTGTCTCGAGCGGATGCTTCTCAAGCGGCGTGCACGTACCCAGTAGAAGAACACGGGTAGAAAGAGATCGATGACTTCGTCGGCGACGAGGATGCCGCCGAGCACGGGCGCGGTCATGGGCCGAATGATCTCGGACGCAACTCCGCTCGACCAGAGCAAGGGTGCCAGGCCAAGCACCACAGTCCCTTCGGTGAGCAGCTTCGGTCTTAAGCGGTGCACAGCCCCGGTGAGCACCGCTGCGCGCAGGCCAGGGAGGTCAAGCTGTTCAAGGCCGCCGGCTCTGGCCACTGCCTCGCGGAGATAGACCATCATCACGACGCCGGTGGAAGCCGCCATGCCGAAGCACGCGATATAGCCGATCCACACCGTCACCGAGAGCCTGATTCCAAGAAACTGCTGGAACAGGACTCCGCCGGCCAGGGCGCCTGGGATCGCGGCCATGACGAGAAGCGCGTCGGCCAGGTCGCGATAGGTCGCGTAGAGCACCCCGAGAATCAGGGCCAGGACGAGAGGCGAGACAAGGAGCAGCGTCCGTCTGGCCTTGATTGAATGCTCGTACTGGCCCGTCCACTCGATAAAGACCCCCGCGGGGAGCCGCGCTTCTCGGTCGATCTTCGCCCGTGCCTGGTCGACCAGCAAAACAGGATCCACATCGCGTGGGCTGAGTCGCACATAATTGCGCAAGTAGCCACGCTCGCTTTTGATCGAGGCTGGTCCCACGGTGCGACGGATTTCGGCGATCTCGGAGAGCGGCACGAATCGTGAACGCGGGGATAAACTGTGATCCTGGCCGGGCGCCGCGACCGCTGGGATGGGCAGATCCGCAAGTCGTTCTTCATCGCGCCAGCCGCGTGTGAGACGCACAACGACAGGGACCTGGTCAGAGCCTTCTTGCACTCTAGCCGCTTCATGTCCTGCGAGGGCGACCTCAATGGCAGTGGCGAAATCAGCCGCAATCACGCCCAGACGCCCCGCCCGATCGCGATCGAGTCGGATTTCCAGCGTGGGTTTGCCGCGGATCGGATCGGCGATCACATCCCCCGCGCCCGGCAAATCCTTGAGCACGCGTGCAATCTCCTCCGACCCGCGGACGACATCATCCAGGTTTGTTCCCAGCACGCGAATGCCAATCGGTGCGCTCACGCCGGTCGCGAGCATGTCCACTCGATTCTGGATCGGCATCGTCCACACGTTGGTCCAGCCCGGCGTGGACACAGCGACGTCAAGCTCGCCGCCGTACTCTGTGAGATGCGACCGCTCGACCTTCCAGAGTAAAAGTCCTTGAGCAAACGAGCGAGCGAGCGTGTCGCGAAGATCGTCCAGAACCGGCACGGGCTCAAGAATGGGATTCGAATCTGGAGAGGCGTGATGATGCCCTGAGCCTGGGAGCATGCGATGAGGCTGCCTGGCCCGGGCGATACCGTCTTTTCGAAGCCTGTCGATCGTTTCCTTGCGAGCACGGACCGCAGGGTCTCGAATCGTCATTCGGTCCAGCAGCTCGTCGATTGCGAAACGAGTAAACACGGGTGCAGCGCGGGTGGCAAGCTCCTGGTCGACCTGAGCAACGCCCTGTTGCCAAACGGGCACGGCCGCGGCTTCCGCCGGGTCGTTGGGGTGAACCGACGTCGGTGAAACCCCGCCTGTGTCACGAAGGAGATCCTGATAGCGGTGGTAGGCGTACTCGCGGCTGGCAACGTCGAAGAGTGCCAGAGCCGAATCGGCCGCCTCCTCGATTCTCGGCTCTCGCTCCGGAATTGTTGAGGGCGACTCGATCACACCCGCCGCGATGAGCGCATCGAGCGCGGCACGAATCTGGCGGATCGCAGCCTCACGGCCCAGCTTACGCCTGGGCCAGAATTCGCGCGGACGGAAGTTGACCATGGTCTCGATCATGTCGACGGGAGCTGGATCGGTTGGGGTGTCCGCACGGCCTGCCTTGCCCACAACCATGTCCACTTCCGGAAAGCGGCAAAGCACCATGTCGCGCGCTTTCATGTCGTCGACGGTCTCGGCGATCGAAGCTCTCGGTACGGTGATGGGCATGTCCATAACCATGCCTTCATCAAGC
>DAIDHX010000143.1 GCA_027451885.1 Planctomycetales bacterium | reverse complement strand
GCGCATCCCGGCCATACCCGGGCGGAGCGCGCGAGCGCCTGGCGAGGGCTTCTGGATCGCTTCGGCGGCGATGTCGACTGGTCGGGCTGGGAAGAAGCGCGCGACTATTCCTGGCATCGCCAGCTTCATATCTTCCTGTACCCGTTTTATTACATCGAGTACGGGATCGCGCAGCTCGGGGCGCTCCAGATCTGGCAGCGCTCGCTTACGGATCGCCCAGGGGCGGTTGCCGCTTACAAGCGGGCCCTTGCGCTGGGCGGCTCGAAGCCGTTGCCCGAGCTATTTGCCGCCGCTGATGCCCAGTTCAGCATGGCTGAGCCGCTCATCGCCTCGCTCATGGGCACGATCAAGACCGAGCTGGCGAGGATGGCGCCCTGAGCCGCGCCTGGCTAGCATAACCCAGCGCGGCGGCGATCACCGCGAGCGCAGCGGCAGAAACCGCACGCGCGATCGCGAACCCGGGGGGCGTGTAGCGCAGGCTGATCTCGCGATGGCCCGAGCCCTCGAGCCGGACGCCGATCACGCCGCCGTCCACTGCCGCGACCGGACCCCACGCGCCCGCGTCGATTCGGGCTTGCCAGCCAGGGTCGAACGTACGCGCGATGACAAGGTCGCACGCCCCCTGGTGCTCGACCGTGGCGCGGGCGCCATCCCAGTTGATCAGCCGGGCCGTTGCGGCGTCGGGCCGCGGCACGCCCTGCCCGGCGACAGACCAGGCGATGTCAAGGTCGTCATGCGTGGAAAGTCGCTCGAGCAGGCGCAACGGGTCGGGCGCTTCGCGGGCGCGGAGGGCCACACGCGCTTCGGGAAACGGCGGCTCGAGCGCGACGACCGACCACACGCGTTCGGGCGGGTCGGTCAGCCTGCGCCTGGCGACCCGGTCGAGCGCGGGGTCGCGCCCCTGCCAGATCGTTTGGCCCAGTTGCGCCAGCGTGCTCGGCCGGCCTGCCAGATGGGTGACTCCCGCTCGTTTCAGCCAGCGTTTCGTGGCGGCGGCGTCAAGCCCAGCGCCCGTGCGAGGATCTTCCCAGAACAGCGGCTGCTGGATCCGCTCGATGAAGTCCGAGGGCGGCGGCAGCGTGAATCCTAGATAAGGAAACGCCGTCCCCGCCTGGGCCCAGAGCGGGAAGTTTTCGATTTCCCCGCCGACACGCGCTGCCCCGCGCGATTCAAGCGCCCCGAGCACAGGGCTCGACCCAGGCAGGTTGACCCGCCAGCCCCACACGGTTGTACCTGTGTGAAACAGCACCCCCAGCTCCAGGGCCGTGGCGGCAACCACGAGCCAGGCGGGTGCGCTGCGGCGGCTCCAGAGCCAGACGATCCCGAGCGCGGCCAGCCAGACCAAAGCACCAATCGCGATCGCGTCTGGGATCGGGGGAATCCAGGGCGGCCGCGCATGCGGGATCCGCGCGACAAGAACGCCCCAGCCGGCCGCGATCGCAAGCACCAGCGCCCCGGCAAGCGCGCGCTTGATCACGCGCGGCTCGATCGCGCAGTCGAACCCCTCC
Organism: Planctomycetales bacterium; assembly: GCA_027451885.1. GTDB lineage: Bacteria > Planctomycetota > Planctomycetia > Isosphaerales > Isosphaeraceae > JAKBAP01. The sequence continues at coordinate 9,920 of DAIDHX010000143.1, read as the reverse complement.
GCCGCACCCAGGGCCAGGGCCAGTGATGAGATCAGCGTGTAGCGCGCAGGCGCGCGGAAGTATCCGAAGCCCGGCAGCGCGATGAGTTGAATGTATCCCGCTTGCCACACCCGGGGCAGAATCGCGAGCCCAAAGGCGGCCAGGCCGGCGAGCAGGTAAACGCGGGTCGGGCGCGCCTTGCACGCGCGGCTGAGGGCGACGATCGCGAAAATCAGCGGCAGCGTGCCGGCGTAGAAGCCGGCTTCGTAGGCGGTGGTTTCTTCCCTGGTCCAGTACGCTCCCTCGAATCCCCCCTGGACGTTGCGCGTGGCGACGGGGTAGGCGAGCTCGAACCAGTGGCCGGGCGGATAAGAAAAGAACAGAAGGTCGTTCGTGGGCCGTTTCGTCTGGCCGACCTGGCGCGCGAGCAGGCCGCTGGGAACAAGCTGAACGGCGGCCAGGCCAAGCCCCAGGCCGACCGCCAGAATCACCAGCGAGGCTGCGCGCCAGGGCCTGCGCCAAAGCAGAACGCGCCAAAGCGCAACCACGAGCACGAGCCCGTTCGTCCACGCCTGGAGCTGAAAATGGCCGAGAGTCCACTGCACGCCCAGGGCGAGCGCCAGGAGCCCAGCCCAGCCCAGGCCGCTGGTCGCCAGCACGCGCTCGGCCAGCCCAAGCGCGAGCGGCAGATACGGCATGAGCTGGTAGAACGGCTCGTGGCTCGAATGGATCGTCATGAAGCCGCAGAATGTGAACGAGATCGCCCCCAGCGCGCTTCCCCAGGCGGTTGCGCCCAGCACGCGGCACAGCCAGTAGGTCGAGGCGGCGAGCGCGAGGTGATGCCAGAGCATCGCCAGGCGATAGGCGGTGGAGACCGAAAACACGCGATAGAACAGCAGGTTCGGCGGGTAGAACGCGGCGACGTGGCTTTCGGCCACGAGCGGGATGCCAAGACCAAAGCGGTCGCTCCACCAGGGGAGCCGGCCGGCGTCGAGCGCCTGTTTGAGCTCGAGCTTGAGCGGGCGGTACAGCCGGTCGGGATCGCCGCCGACGGGCTCATGGCCCACAAGAAGCCCCCCCAGGATCACGAACGTGGCCAGAAGCGCGCCGGCAAACGGGCCCTGGGATCGCACCCGGCCCAGCCGCCCTGGCGGTCGAGCCCCTGTTCCAACGCCCTCTCGCTCAGTCATCCACCCCCGCCCTTCTCGTTCCCGAGAATCACACTCCATGCACTTGCTTACCATGTCGGCGGAACTCTGGCCAGGGAACGCCCACGAGCCGCTGCGCCCTGTCCACAGTTGTACGACAGACCGGATTGTCGCCAGGAACGGATTCTGGAATAATCATGGCACGCCTTGAGGGGAGCGACGCTTTCAATCCTTTTTTCACCTGGAGAGCCTGTCATGAGCGCACGCAACCAGGAGCTCGAGCTCAATCGTCGCGGCCTCCTGAAGACCGGGGCAGCCGCGGCCGCACTGGGCGCGCTGGAATCGCAGAATCCACGGGCGCAAGCCCAGGCCGAAAAACCCCAGCCGCTGCCCACCCGCAAACTGGGCAAAACAGGCGTTGAGATCACGATTCTCGAGCAAGGCGGCGTTCGCAGCCCCGACCGCGTCATCCGCGCGTCGTTCGCCAGCGGCGTACGCGTCTTCGATACCGCCAAGGTCTACGGCACCGAGCCCAACTTCAAAAAATGGTTCGAGCAGGATGGCTCGATCCGCAAGCAAATCTTCCTGGTCACCAAGGACATGCCCAAGGAGCCCCGGCAGCTCCTGACCATGATCGACGAGCGCCTCAAGGCGCTTGGAACAGACTATATCGATCTTTTTATGATTCACGGCCTGGGGGACATGCACTCGACTGATGCCGCGTGCAACATGGTGAAGAGCAAGGAGCTCGCCGAGGTCGCCGATCAGATCAAGAAATCCGGCAAGGCCCGTTTCATCGGCTTCTCATCGCATCACAAGGATCGGGCGGCGATCATCGAGGCCGCGGCCCTGGGGGGGATCATCGACGCGGTCATGATCCAGTTCCGGCCGTGGATCAAGAAGGACGAGCCGCTGATGAAGGCGATCGACGTTGCCTACAAGCGCGGGGTCGGGCTGATCTCGATGAAGCAGATCGCGGGCAATTTCTTTGGCGACAAGCCCCGGGGGGACATCCTGAAGGAGGTCGTCGAGCGGGTGCCGGATCTGGGTGAGAAGAAGCTGAGCCCATTTCAGGGGCTCTTGCACGCGATCTGGACGGACGAGCGCATCACCGCTGTCTGCACCTCGATGAAGAATACGGACCAGATTCGTGAGAACGTGGACGCCGCTCGGCGTTTTGAGCCGCTCAAGCAGGCCACGATGGAGCAGCTTCGAGACGCCACGATCGCGCATGGCCCGATGCTTTGCGCCGATTGCGACGGCCGCTGCGCCCAGGCGGGCGGCACACAGGCCGCGCTTGGCGATCTGACCCGCTTTCTGACGTACCACGAGCACCATGGGCAGAAGGGGGACGCGCGCAGGTTCTACCGCGCCCTTTCGAATGCGGAGCGCGACTGGTCGGGCGCGGATCTCGCCGCCGCGCGGGACGCCTGCCCCAACAAGCTCGACTTCGCCCGCCTGCTCCCCATGGTGGACGAGAAACTCGCCTGAGTCATCCTCCCGGGCGCGAGGTGCGATCATGATCCCCATCAACGACCGCCTCGCGCTCGACGAGCGGGAGCTGGAATTTGAGTTCATCCGCGCGGGAGGGCCCGGCGGCCAGAACGTCAACAAGGTTTCAACCGCCGTTCGCCTGCGGTTCAACATCCCCGTGTCGTCGTTGCCGCTCGACGTGAAGGAGCGGCTCACGCGGCTGGCGGGGCGCAGAGTCGGCCAGGACGGCGTGCTTGCGCTTGTGGCCCAGGCGGCACGCACGCAGGAAGCCAATCGCCAGGCCGCGATCGAACGCCTGGTCGAGCTGATCACGCGTGCCTGCGAGAAGCCCAAAACCAGGCGTCCCACGCGGCCCACGTTCTCGTCGCGGCTCTCCCGGCTTGAAAGCAAGAAACGCAGGGGCGAAACCCGCGCCCGCCGCTCCGGCCCGATTGGTGAAGAGGATTGATTCGTCATGCCCCGCACGCAGCCAGCGCTCCGCCGCGCGATCCTCATGATGATTATGGCGTGGCCGCTGGAGGCGCACGCAAGCGCACCCCAGGATCGTCCCGGGCCGGTCACGATCTTTCTTGCCCAGAAGATCCACACGATGGATCCCGGCTGGCCGGAAGCAACCGCCGTCGCGGTGCAGGATGGCAAGATCCGCGGCGTGGGCACTCTTGACGAGATCAAGCGCTCCCTGGGCACAGCTCCGTTCACGATCGATGCCACGTTCAGCGGCAAGGTCCTCTTGCCGGGATTCATCGAGGCGCACGGCCACCCGCTGCTCGGCTCGTTTCTGCTGACGCGGCCCTTGCTTACCTACCTGCCCACCGCGCAGGCTTACGGGCCCGATTTTCCCGGTGTCAAAACCATCGCGGAGGCGATGGCCAGGCTCAAGCAGTATGTCGCGGCCGCGCGGAATCCGAACGACTATGTGTTTGCCTGGGGTTTCGACGTTGTCGCCATGGGTCGCCATCTGACACGAGACGCCCTCGACCAGATCTCGGCCGTTCAACCGATCGTGGTCCAGGATGCCTCGGAGCACTTCGTCTACGCCAATTCCGCCGCGATCAGGAAACGCGGGCTCAACGAGTCCGAGGCCGCGAAGATCCACGGTGTCGGCGTCGGCAGCACGGGCGCCTTGAACGGCCAGTTCCTGGGCACCACCGCGGCGTCGTATTTCCTGGTCCCCATCATTGCCGATGAGCTGGAGCCAGGCACTGCGCTTAAGGGCTTCAAGTTCCTTGCGGACCTGAGCCGCAAGAACGGCATCACGACCACCTCGGAGCTCGTTCTCGGCGCGATCAATATCGACCGCGAATTGCCGCTCTACGACCGATTCTTCAACGATCCCAGCGGAACCCTGCGCTGTGTTTCAGTGACCGATGGCGCCAGCATCCTGCGCGCACGGGGCGCGGGGGCGATCGCGTTCGTCCGCCAGTTGCAAACCCGCAGCACCGATCGGCACATCCTTCGCGGCGTCAAGTTCTTCGCCGACGACTCGTTCCTCGGCCTGGGGATGCAGGTGCAAAATCCCGGATACTCGGACGGCCGCCGCGGTCTGTGGATCGTCCAGCCGGGGCGCGAGATGCTCGAGCAATGGAAGCCGTGGTGGAACGCCGGCTTTCAGATCCACGTCCATACCAACGGCAACGCCGGCAACCAGGCCACACTCGAGGCCCTCGACGCTCTGCAGCAGCAACACCCCCGATTCAATCACCGCTTCACATGCCAGCATTTTGGCATATCAACACCAGAGCAGGCGCGGCTGTTAAGGTCGCTCGGCGGCGTGGCCAGCGTCAATCCCTACTATCTCCATCACCGCGCGGAGCTGAATGCGCCCCTGGTCGGCGTCGAGCGCTCGTACACCGCCGCGCGGCTGAGAACGCTGGTCGAAGCCGGTGTGACCGTGTCGATGCACTCGGATACGCCCGTTGGTCCTCCGCGCCCGCTGGAATGGGTGTGGATCGCGGTCAATCGTTTTGGATTATCGGGCAAGGTCCTCGGCCCGGCGGAACGCGTCACCCCCATGCAGGCGCTGCGGATGGTGACGATTGACGCCGCGTATACACTCGGGGTCGAGGACCGCGTCGGCAGCATCGAGCCGGGCAAGATGGCCGATTTTGTGGTGCTCGAGCAAGATCCCCTCGCAGTCCCCGTGGAGAGAATTCGAGACGTCAAGGTCTGGGGAACCGTGCTGGGCGGCAAGGTGCTGCCCGCAAGTGAGATCACGCCCTGAATGAGATTCACCGATCGCGGCATCGCTCTCGACGGACTTTTGCAAAGGCGGCATCACCCCTCAGGTTTAAAACGACACGAGGACTTCATGACGCAGCTTGATGAAGCCGGGCGGGTTCCTGGCCTGGGCGCGGATGTTCGCCGCCGGGCCGTGCTGAAGGCGCTCGCTGGGCTTGGAATTGGCGGTGGCACGTTTGGGCGGGCGCTTGCGGCGCAGGCGGAGAAGGCGCCTCGGGTGACGGTGGAGATGATCAAGCAGGCTGAGTGGGTTGCCGGCATTGAGCTTTCGGACGCCGAGCGCACGAGCACTCAGCGTGCGCTCGATCGCACCTTGAGCGAGCTCGACGAGCTGCGCAAGGTCCCCGTGGGTTATGACGTACCCCCTGCCCTTGCGTTCTTCGCCGAACCGCCCCGGCCCGCGGCGGTGGTGGCGCGCGGGTCGGTCGCGCTGCCGCGTGCGCTCGACGTCAAGCGGCCGGCGAGCGACGAGGAGCTGGCGTTCCTCTCGGTCGCGGAGCTTGCACTCTTGCTCCGTGCGCGCAAGGTTACGTCGACCGAGCTTACCCACCTGTATCTCGAGCGCTTGAAGCGTTTCGACCCGCTGCTCAAGTGCGTGGTAACATATACAGAAGCCCTTGCGCTCGAGCAGGCGAAAAAGGCCGACGCCGAGATCGCTGCCGGGCACGATCGTGGTCCGCTGCACGGTATTCCGTGGGGAGCCAAGGACCTGATCGCGTATCCTGGCTATCCCACGACGTGGGGCGCGACTCCGTTCAAGGAACAGCGTCTTGAAACGAAGGCCACGGTGGCGCGCAGACTCGAGGACGCGGGCGCGGTGCTGGTGGCCAAGCTGTCGCTGGGCGCGCTTGCGATGGGGGATCGCTGGTTTGGCGGGCGCACGAACAGCCCGTGGGACCCCAGGCGCGGGTCGAGCGGATCATCGGCGGGCTCGGCTGCGGCGGCCGCGGGGGGGCTCGTCGGCTTCGCGATCGGCAGCGAGACGTTGGGGAGCATCGTTTCCCCCTGCCGGGCCTGTGGCGCAACCGGGCTGCGGCCCACCTTCGGGCGCGTCAGCCGCGCGGGCTGCATGACGCTCTCGTGGTCGATGGACAAGATCGGGCCGATTACCCGCTCCGCGCTCGACTGCGCGCTTGTGCTCGACGCAATCCATGGCGCGGATGGGACAGACACAACCGCCCTTGATCACCCCTTCACCTGGCCGCCGCCAAAACCGCTCGGTGCGCTCAAGGTGGGCTATCTAGAAGACAAACGCAGGCCGCGCGGCACCCGCGCTGAGCTGCTCGCACTCGAGGAACTTGGCTTTGAGCTCGTCCCGATCACGCTCCCCGAGGAACTGCCGATCTGGGCCATCACCCTCATGCTCTCCGTCGAGTCCGCCGCCGCCTTCGACGAGATCACCCGCAAGCACGTCACCGAAGGGCTCAACACCTGGCCGGAGACCTTCCGCATGGGACGGTTCGTCTCGGCCATCGACTACATCCACGCCGCCCGGGTGCGCACGCAGCTCATGAAGGCCATGGCCGAGCGGTTCGAGAAGGTCGACCTCTATGTCGCCTCCGGCCTCGACCTGCCGATCACCAATCTCACAGGGCATCCCTCGCTCGTGATGCCGTTCGGCTTCAGCGACCGCAACGGCCGCGAAGCGCCCGGGTCGCTGGTGCTCACCGCTCGGCTCTGGGAAGAAGCCAACCTGGTCTCTGTGGCCGTTGCGCTTGAAGGCTACAGGCGAGACAACCGCCGCCGCCCCCCGCTTGAGGCGTTTCTGGCGGAATCGGCCGCTCCAAACAAAACAACCGCGCGCTGATTCGCGCCCAGGGCTGAACTGACCGGAGGCCAATCAACCCGCGCCGCCTGGCCGCGGTTGTTTCCAGTGCCCGCCCCTCACGCGAAGGAATCCTTGCTCATCCAGGATTCGCTTGAATTCCAACGCGAGATTGCCGATTGTATTAGGAAAGGGAGGTTACGCCGCATGCGCGGGCGTCTGGCATGGCTTTGCTTGTTTCTTGCAGCCACTGGCCCATTTGTGTGCCAGGCCAGGATCGCTTACGGCGTTCTCCTTGCTCGCTCGGAAATCGGCTCCACCACGCTGGAATCCGGGCAAGAGGTCGAGGATGAAGAGTACGACGGCCGGGATCTGGCCGCGGTGCTCAGCCAATCGAACCACGACCTCTCGGGCCCAGCGCACGATTTTGTGAACGCCCTCACGCTGGCCACATGCTTACCCATCCTTTTCATCTTCCCGCGTGGCCTGGATGGCGCAGGCCGGCCGCGCCCGGGATGGAAATGGCCGCCGCCGACCGCCTCGGAGCGCGCCGTTTTGCTTCAGCGGCTCCAGTTTTGACGCTCGATGCGCGTTCCTGACTGCCCGCGTTCAGATTTCGGGTTGCAATGCCTTCGTCTCGCCTGAGACTGACGGCGACCCGAGCTGGCCGCGCGGGGCGTGTGTCGATTGCGGTCACCGATCCCACGCTGGGTCGGCGACGGCTCCGAGCGCAAGCGTGAGAGTCTCGCCAACCGCAACCGCACGCCGCATTCCCCGGGTCAGTCGTGGAACGCTTCATCGCGCGTCCCGAACGATTCACTGGTGCTCGCTGGAGCGGTGCTGCGATGGCAAGGTCTGTCTCTTCCTCGATCTGGGCGGCTGTACTCCTCTGCGGAGGCGTGATTGCTGGGTTTGTCGCGGGCTGGACCCACCCGCGCTGGACTCCAGCATGGGCACGGCTTCAGCTCGAGAGCTGGGTTCAAGACGAGACACCGGTTCCGCGTCTCGACTCGAGTCGCCCGGAGACGGCCCCTCCACGGACGCCGGCTCCCGCCGCGAAGCCCGAGACTCCGCGGGAAATGCCTGCCGTTCGGCTGGCGTCGGATGATCTTGTGCGCCAGGCGGGCATCGAGACGGCGGCGGCCGCCGCGATTCGCCATGCGCATTATCTGGTGGCAAACGCCGAGACCGCGTACGACACCAGGCGTTATGCGACCGTCAGTCCCCGCGTCGCCGGGTTCCTTCGCGAGGTCCGGGTCGATCTTGGCAATCGGGTCCACAGGGGCGACGTTCTCGCGGTGGTCGACTCCGCGGAGATCAGCGCGGCCCGCACTCAGTATCTCAGCGCTGAGTCCACACTGCGACTGGCGACAGCGACGTACGAACGCACAGCTTCGCTCGCGAAGACAGGGGAGCTGGCGATACGAGCCGAGCTGGAAACGAGGACGGCGCTCGATCAAGCGCGCGCGGCGTTCCTGGATGCGGAGCAGCGGCTGCGCAATTTCGGCATTCCTGAGGCCGAGCTTGCCCGTCCCCAGCCGGCGAAGTCGACGGCGAGTTTGCTCGACGTGGCCGCGCCAATCGACGGCGCTGTCGTTTCGTTCCGCGCTGTGCAAGGTGAGGCGGTCCAGGCGGTCGCGCCTCTGTTCACGATCGCGGACACCAGCTCGATGTGGCTCTGGATCGACGTTTACGAGGGCGAAATCGCACAGGTGCGCGCAGGTCAGGTTGTGGAGTTCCAGGGCGCAGGCTCCGAGCCGCCGGCGTCGTTGGGAAAGGTGACCTGGATGGGAACCGAGGTCAACCCCACCACCCGCACCACGCGTATCCGCGCGGAGCTGGCCAATCCCGACGGGCGGCTCCGCGCCAACCAGTTTGGCAAGGCGTCGATTCGCGTGGGTGAGATGCACAGCGCGGTCGTGGTTCCCGCGGCCGCGGTTCAGCGCATCGATCAAGAGGAGATCGTGTTCCTGTCTCGTAGTGGGTCGACATTCGAGCCGAGGCGGGTTCATACGCGGCCGATGGAGGGGAGCGACAAGGTCGAGATTGTCGCCGGGCTCGAGCCGGGCGCGCGCGTCGTCGCCGCGGGTGCGTTCCGCCTGAAATCCGAGCTCGAGCGCGACTCGATCGCGGAAGAGTGATCGCTTCCGCACGCAGGAGCCTTGCCCATGGCAGACGCTCTCATTCGCTTCAGTCTTCGAAATCGATTCGCCGTGCTCCTGATCACGGCGATCGTGATCGGCCTTGGCCTGAACTCGGCCTTGCACCTGCCGCTCGACGCCTATCCCGACATCACACCGGTGCAGGTCCAGATCAACACGGTCGCGCCCGAGCTTTCCGCCGAGGCGGTAGAGCGGCTCATCACCTTCCCGGTGGAGTACGGGCTCGGCGGCCTGAAGGGACTCGCGGGACTGCGCTCGAATTCCAAGTTCGGGATGTCGCAGGTTATCGCCACGTTCGAGGATGGGACAGACATTTATTTCGCCCGGCAACAGATCAACGAGCGTCTGGGCGAGGTCCGGCTGCCGATTGGGGTTGAGCGGCCGGTCATGGGACCCGTGGCCACTGCGCTCGGCGAGGTCTACCACTTCACGCTCGCGAGCGCGAATCGCGACCTTACCGAGCTGAGGACGTTGCAAGACTGGGTCGTGCGGCCTCGGCTTCGGCGCGTTCCTGGAGTCGCCGAGGTCAACGCCTGGGGCGGGCTGGCGAAGCAGTTTGAGGTGCTCGCCGATCCCAATCGGCTGGCGGAATACGGCCTCACGCTCGACGAACTGATCTCCGCGCTTAAGGAGAACAACCAGGATGTCGGCGGCGGATACATCGAACAGGCAGGCGCACTGAGTCTGGTGCAGGGTCTGGGCCGGGTTCGATCGGTTTCGGACCTGGAGTCGATCGTGATCAAGGCCCAGAACGGTGTGCCGATCCGGGTGCGAGACGTGGCCCGGGTGCATGTCGGCCACGCGATACGCCGCGGCGCGGTGACCGCCGACGGGCGCGGCGAGGTGGTGCTGGGTATCGCCTACATGCGCATGGGGGAGAACACCCGCGACGTGACCCACGGCCTCGACCTCGCCATGGAAGACGTTCGCCGCGCACTCCCCGCGGACGTGACCGTCGACGTCATGTATCGCCGCACCGACCTCGTCGACCACGTCCTCCGCACCGTCGAGCGCAATCTCTACGAAGGCGCTGTGCTCGTCATCGCTGTGCTCTTCGCCTTCCTGGGAAACCTGAGGGCCGGGCTGATCGTCGCCTCGGCCATCCCGCTCTCGCTGCTCTTCGCCGTCACCATG
>DAIDHX010000142.1 GCA_027451885.1 Planctomycetales bacterium | reverse complement strand
TGAACGCCCTGCCGCTTGACCCTGTGCATGCCCGCGATCGAGAGAATTCGGGCAAGCCGGATGCGGGAAATCCGCACGTCCGGTTTGAAGAGGGCGGAGGTAACGCGACCTAAACACTCCCGTTGCCCCCGCTACTCGACTGGCGGCGTGCAGGCCTCGCATTTTCCGCGCGTTGGGTTCGGTCCGCGCGGGCGCGTTGGGTTCGGTCCGCGGGGGCGCAATGGGTTCGGTTCGCATGCGGCGGATCTCGTTTCTGGGATTGAGTTTCTGTCGCGCATTGGACCGGTTTGATGCGCGCTTGGCTTCGGTCAGCGCGGGCGGCTGGCTTCACATTTTTTCCGCGCGTTGGGTTCGGTTCGTGGGGGCGTGCTGGCTTCGCATTTTTTCCGCGCGTTGGGTTCGGTTTGTCGCGGCGCAGTGGGTTCCGTTTCTCCGAGTGCGGCCTGGGGATCCATCAAGCGGGCCGACCGCGGAAATGGAGCAACCGCGAGTAACATGCTGATCCACGCATTCGTCAAACGCGTTGCGCGTGGGCGATTCCTACCTGAGGGCGTCCCCGGGCATGGATGCTTCAGTGGCGGGCGCGGGTTGGTGTTGATGTGACTGGACGAAGATGTTCGAGCGCAGGTGGTGGACTCGGGATCGCCGGCAAGCGTACCTCGACGGATCGAACCCAGAAGGCTCAGGCAGCCGTCCGAGAGCTTCTCAACATCAACCTAACGCACAAGGACGAGAGTTGAAAAAAGATCACCCCGACCTGAGGTCGGCTGGGTTGACCTGTACAAGGGATGCGGGTTGTAACGAAGTTCGTCTTCTCTTATCAATGGAGAGGGGTGGTTTCTCGGGTGGAGTGAAGCGCCTTTCTCTGGTCGGGAGGCAGTTCAATAATGGACGCAAGGTCCTCCCTTTTCATCGTGGATCGGCAGTCGATGGAATCGGCGAGCGACCTATGCTGTGACACCGAGTTCGTGGATGCGGAATGCTCCACGATTTCTCGCAGGAAATGTCTACCGATTCGCTATGGACCGCGCACGAGAGGCGATCTTCGATTAGGCATTCACGAGGCTGGGTAAGACGGCCTATCTCGCCACGCCTGGTCCGCGGCCGGGACAACAGACGCGCGGGAGCTGTTGAGAGATTGTGGCCCTCGACTTCGCTCGGCCCTCAGCACTGTGCGTCCTTTGGCCTCCATTTAGCCTCCAAGATCGCCTCCATTCTACTTCTCCAGGACGTGCAGATTGCGGGTCCGGGGCAGTTGTCTGGCCAGAGTCGGTGCTCTTTCTTTGTCGAAGGCGCTGGCTCCCGTTGAACCTTTGGGTCCAGCCGTGCGACCTTGGTGGGGGATGACTCAGGAGCCCAATTCGACGAGGCGTTCGGTGCCGGACGACGTCCGCCAGTTGCGTGAAGAGCTGCTCGTATTGCGCTGTCAACTCGGGGATCGGGTTGCGTACAACGAGCTTGTCGAGCGCTGGGAGCCGAAGCTTCTGTATTACCTTCGGCGCCTGGTGCCGCAGGAGGCCGATGCCTGGGACGCGCTTCAACGGACCTGGCTCGCGGTGTTTCGCGATGTCCGGCGGCTGAACGAGCCGCGGGCGCTGCGAGCCTGGATCTATCGCGTGGCACGCAATCAGGCGATCAGCCACATCCGGCATGAGCAGATACACCGGTCACGCGTAGACCGGGAAGCAGATCCCAACGAGATCGCTGAGCTCGACTGGACGCCCGCTGCCGCTGAGGCCGAGCGTGTGCACAAGGCCCTTGCTCGCTTGAGCCTGCCCCACCGTGAGGTGATCACACTGCACTTCCTGGAGCAGATGCCGCTCGATGAGATTGCTGCGATCACAAGAGCGCCGGTGGGTACGATCAAGTCGCGGTTGCATTATGCGAAAAACGCCCTCAAGAGTTTGCTAGAGGCAGGAGAAGACGAAGATGGAACCGCATGACAGAGCAACGTTTAGTGATACGTTGCTCAACGTGGACTCGAGCGACCCCGAGCTTCGGCGCGGTTACGAGGCAGCCAAGCTTGCGTTGTTGGAGCGCAGGCTTTCGCCCTGGCAGCGCAGGCTTGGCTGGCTTGGGCTGCCGGTCTACATCTTGCTGGCGGGGAGCGGCGGGTATCGGCTTGTGATTGCCACAAAAGCCCTGCCGCGTGAATGGGTCCTGCTCGACGCGGCAGGAGTTCTCGGAGTGCTGGCGCTCGGGATCTGGGCGCTGCGCGTGCTGCTCCGCGGCGGCAGGGTGACGTGGCGTGACGATCGGGCAGTGGAATGGATTGGGGGGCTCGGCCTTGGTGGATTGCTGGTCGCGCTGTTCGTCATCGCCGAATCGATGGACGACGCGAACGTCGGGCGCAGGCTGGAAATCTGCGGATTCTTGCTTCTTTTCATCGCTGGTTTGAGCGCTTTACTCGATCGAATCCGACGCCTCAAGCTTGAGACCCGAGTCCAACTGCTCGAGCTAGAGCTGCGCTTGGCCGGGCTCGCACAGGCGGTTGAAGAGGCATCGCGCCTGGGGGATGGGCCTCGCCCGTGACCGACTTCTGCTGGCGAGATTTGGCTCGCTCGCCGCGGATTTCGTGGTGCGGCCCCAGGTCGCTACACCCGCCCTGGACTGCGCCGGGTGCGGTCAGTGTTTCTCAACCTTGATGTAATAGAGATCGGTCGCGACCTGGAACTGATCCTTGCGGAGTGGGGTTTTCATCGACGCCCAGTCTGTCGTCGGCTGGATCGTCTGCCAGTGGTCGGGCGTGCCGACCTTCACCGGCATGGCGAACGCCGGTTCCTCCGCGCGCCAGCGATAGGAGACCGTTCCCTTGGCAAGGTCGAACGCGAGCTCCAGCACCGGCAGCGCGGCGTGGCGCAAATACTCGTCAAAGATCGGCGTCAGGTTCTTACCCGTCTCCTGGTTGAAGAACGCGGCAACATCCTCCGTCATGATGTTCTTGTATTTGAATGTGTCATGTAATTTCCGAAGAATCCGCCACCACTGCCCGTCGTCGTCCACGATGCTCCGCAAGGTGTTCAGGAAAAGCGCACCCTTGAAGTACTGGTCGTTATCGGGATAGGCGGCGGTCCCGCGCTCGCGGACGATCGCTTGCTGGTTTCGCACCAGCTTCTTGTAGCCGTTTGTGTACTTGAGCCCGTCCGCCTTGCCGTAGTGATACTCGACGTAGAGGCACTCAAGATAGGTGCAGAAGCCTTCCTGGATCCACATGTCCGAGCGGTCGGCGGAGCTCACGCTGTTGCCGAACCACTCGTGGCCGCTCTCGTGGATGATGATGAAGTCGAAGCGCGGGCTGATCCCCACGCCTGTCCAGTCGCGCTCGAGATACCCGTTCTTGAAATGGTTGCCGTAGGTCACCGCGGTCTGGTGCTCCATGCCCGAATACGGCACCTCGATCAGCTTGTAACCATCGCGCTTGAAGGGATACTCGCCAAAGTAATGCTGGAACGCCTCGAGCATCCCCCTGGCCTGGGCGAATTGCGTTTTGGCCTTCGCCAGGTTTTCGGGCAGGCAGTAAAAGTCGAGCGTCAAGTCGCCCAGTTTGTCCTCAAAGTGTTCATACTTGCCGATATTGACAGACACGCAATAGTTGTTGATGGGATAGCTGATGTGCCAGTCGTAGCGGGTCCAGCCGTTGCCCAGGTCCTGTTTCTTGACGAGCCGGCCGTTGGAGACGTCGACCAGGTCGCTGGGGATGGTGACGGAAAGATCCATCGACTCGACCTCGTCGCGCCATTGGTCCTTGTTTGGCCACCAGATGCTTGCGCCTGGGCCCTCGCACGAGGTCGTGATCCAGGGGCGGCCTTGCGGGTCCTTGCCGAAGGAGACGCCGCCGAAGCGTTCATTGGTGGAGGGTGTGCCGGAGTAGTGGAAGTCGATGGAGTAGACCTCGCCCTTTTTGAGCTTTTCGGGGAATTCGATCATGACGGTACGGCCGTTTCGCTCGTACTTGAGCGCGGTTTCGCCCATGAGAATCCTGTCGATCGCAAGCCCAGCGCCTAAGTCGAGATGGATCCAGCAATCATCCCTGAGCATGCGAAATGTGACGGTGTTCTTGCCGCCCACGGTTTTTGCGGTGGGATCGACCTTGATATCAAGGTGGTAAGAGAGCAGGTCGTTATTGGCGCGGTGCCAGTCGTAATCGCCGCGGAGGTCAAGGACGCGAGCCTTTTTGGCGGCTGCCTTGCGTCTGGGGGCTTGCCTGCTCTTGCTGGAATCCTGGGCCTCTTGCTGGGTGGCGAGCGCGGCTGCGACGAAAAGCAGCGTGAAGCCGGCTGCGCTGGTGAGACTGGAGAGCGCATTTGTAAGCTTCTGGCGCTGGGTTGCGTGGGTCATCGCCGTCACCTGGTGGATGGATTTTGCGAATTCTGCGTGCGGAGCGGGGCCGGTTGGCGACGGGCCGCCAACGCGCGCGTTGAGGCAATGTCAGGATGGAGCTTTTGACGGCGGTCCGCAAGCGGTCAGTGGCTGTGGCGTGAGCGAATGTTTGCGGGCGTCTGGCCGCGGGGACGCCCTGGTCACGGGGGTGTCGAGCCAGCGATGGTTCCGACGA
>DAIDHX010000141.1 GCA_027451885.1 Planctomycetales bacterium | reverse complement strand
GCGTTCCCAGGCTTCGACGCGGTGGTCACCCACCACGCCGCTGGGTCGGCTTCATGGCGAACGAGCAATTGCCATGGTCAGTTCCTTTCACCTGACAGGATCACCGAGACTTTTCCTGACACACCGGACCGAACCCACCGCGCGGAAAAAGCGAGGCCAGCGCGCCGCGACAAGCCGAACCCAGCACGGAAAGATCGAGTCCGGCTGGGCGCCGGCGGTAAGGGTGGACCAGGTATCGCAATGACCACGCCTGTCCTGCTAAGGACGTGTCAGGCCAGCGCGCCGCGACAAGCCGAACCCAGCGCGGAAAGATCGTGACCGGCTGGGCGCCGGCGGTAAGGGTGGACCAGGTATCGCAATGACCACGCCTGTCCTGCTAAGGACGTGTCCTGCTAAGCACGAGAGGGCGGACCTGGCACGAATGCACGCACTTGCTCTCGCTGCGTGCTCGTATGGCTGACGCGGGCGAGGGTGTTGTTTCGCGCCGACGAAGCGGACCCAACGGCGCCCGCAGCCCGAAGCCAGACCCCCCCCGCGCGGACCGAAGCCAGCACCCCCGCGGGGAAGGTGGCGGTTTGATTCGGATGCGTGAGCCGCGCGATCATGGGGCCGGTTTCCGTCGGGTCGGGTCGGGTCGGGTCGTGCCGGAAAGGCTTTCCTTGACACCTGGGCGGTTTGTGCCGTGGGGATGGTGAATTGTTGACCACGTTGATCCAGATGTTCGACCGGAAACACGAAGACGCGGACATGCACCCAGTTGCCTTCCTGCACCCAGTTGCCTTCCAAAATCCGGGGCTCGAGGCCCAGAGCGCTGGGGTTGACCCGGGCGCGACTGGGTGCGTTTCGTCCTTTCATGGGCAGGGGCGCGGAGCGCTCGAGCAGGTTCCTCGTTCCACGCGGGTTGTGGGTGTCTTCGCCGCGCGGGTTGCCGGTGTGTGGAGCAATCGTTCCGCCGTTGCTAACATCGAGGGGAGAGATGCGAGGCGGCGGCCGGTAGGCTCGGGTCGAATGAATGCAGGCGAGGCAGGGCACATGGCGAAGGCTTGCGCGCGGGGTGGAAGCGTCTGGCACTGGCTTGTGCTTGGGTTCCTGGCGTGGGGCGGGCCGGCGGCGGCCGAGGAGCGAATCGAGGCCCGTGCAGCGCGGGTGAGCTATAACCGCGACATCCGGCCGATCCTGGCTGAGAAATGCTTCAAATGCCATGGCCCGGACGCCCGCGAGCGCAAGGCCAAATTGCGGCTCGACGCGGCCGAGTTCGCCTATCAGCCCGCCGCGTCCGGCGAAAAGGCCATTGTTCCCGGCAAGCTCGAGGAAAGCGCACTCGTGGAGCGGATCACGAGCGCGGACTCGAACGACCGCATGCCGCCGGCCCAGACCGGCAAAACCCTGTCGCCCGCCGAGGTCGACCGCCTCAGGCGCTGGATTTCCCAGGGTGCGAAGTACGAGGCCCACTGGGCGTTCATTCCCCCCGCGCGCCCGGAGGTCCCCCTCACGCGGAACCGTGGCTGGGCTCGAAACGCCATCGACGCCTTCGTGCTGGCCCAGCTCGAGGCCGAAGCGCTCGCCCCCGCGCCCGAGGCCGATCGCACCACGCTCGTCCGCAGGCTGTCGCTTGACCTCATCGGCTTGCCCCCCACCGTCGCCGAGGTCGACGCCTTCCTGGCCGACACGCAGCCGGGCGCCTACGAGCGAGTCGTCGAGCGCCTGCTGGCGTCGCCCCGTTATGGCGAGCGCTGGGGCCGCCTGTGGCTCGATGCCGCGCGCTACGCCGATTCCGACGGCTACGAAAAAGACAAGCCGCGCCAGGTCTCGCTCTATCGCGAATGGGTCATCAAGGCGCTGAACCGCGACCTCCCCTACGACCAGTTCATCCTCGACCAGGTGGCCGGCGACATGCTCCCGGGGGCGGGGCAGGACGAGCGGGTGGCGACCGGGTTCTTGCGGAACTCGATGATCAACGAGGAAGGGGGCATCGATCCCGAGCAGTTCCGCATGGAGGCGATGTTCGACCGCATGGACTGCGTGGGCAAGGCGGTGCTGGGGCTTACGATCCAGTGCACCCAGTGCCACGACCACAAGTACGACCCGCTCAAGCAGGAAGAATATTATCGTATGTTCGCCTGCTTGAATAACGCGCACGAGGCCACGATTGCGGCGTACAGCCCGTTCGAGGAGGAGCGCAGGCGTGCGGTTCTGCGGGGTGTGAAGGCGATCGAGAGCGAGCTCAAGGCAAAGCATCCCGATTGGCCCGCGAAGCTGGCGGAGTGGGAAAAGCGGGTGACGCGCGCGCAGCCGCGGTGGGAGATCCTGCGTCCGGAGGTCGAGCAGGAATCGTCCGGCGGCGAGAAGTACCAGGCAATGGCGGACGGCTCGTTGCTGGCTGGGGGTTATGCGCCCACGAAGCATACGCTGGTGTTGCATGGGGAGACGAAGCTCGAGCGGGTGACGGCGGTGCGTCTTGAGCTTTTGACCGATCCGAACCTGCCGCGGGGCGGGCCGGGGCGATCGATCAAGGGGACGGCCGCGCTCACGGAGATTCGGATCGCGGCCGAGCCGCTGGCTGGCAAGGGCTCGCGCCAGGGGGTGAAGATTGTGCGGGCCACGGCGGATGTGAATCCCGCCGAAGCGCCCCTGGACCGCATCCATGACGATCGCAGCAACCGCAAGCGAACGACGGGTCCGGTGGCGTTTGCGATCGACGGCAAGGACGAGACGGCGTGGGGGATCGACATCGATCCTGGCCGGCGGAACCAGCCGCGCCAGGCGGTGTTTGAGCTCGAGCGGCCGGTGGAGTTCAAGGGGGGTGTGCGGCTGACGATCGAGCTTGTGCAGAATCACGGCGGCTGGAATAGCGACGACAACCAGAACATCAACCTGGGCCGGTTCCGGCTGGCGGCGACGGACCGGGCGGGCGTGGCGGCCGATCCGGTTTCCCACGAGGCGAGGGGGGCGCTTGCGAAGCCGGCCGGGAAGCGGACGGCCGCGGAGCAGGCGGCGATCTTCACCGCGTTCCGGGAGTCCGTGGCGGAGTGGAAGGACGCGAGCGCACGCATCGATGCGCTTTGGCGCACCTATCCCGAGGGAACAAACCAGTTCGTGCTTGAGGAGCGTGAAACGCGGCGGCCGACGTCGATCCTGGCGCGGGGGGATTTTCTCAAGCCCGTGCGGGTGGTTGAGCCGGGCGTGCCGGCGTTTCTGAACCCTGGCGGTGAGAGCCGGAGCGATCGGCTGGCCTTCGCACGCTGGCTGGTCGATCGCAAGGCGCCCACAACGGCCCGGTCGATCGTCAATCGCGTCTGGCAGGCATACTTCGGCGTGGGGATTGTGGCCACCAGCGAGGATCTGGGCCTCCAGTGCGAGCCGCCGAGCCACCCTGAGCTGCTCGACTGGCTGGCCGTTGAGCTCATGGACCGGGGCTACAGCTTGAAGGCGATTCAGCGCTTGATCGTGAGCTCCGCGGTTTACCGCCAGTCGTCGCGGGCGACGCGCGAATCGATCGAACGCGACCCCTATAACCGCCTGCTTGGGCGCGGGGCCCGGTTTCGGATGGATGCGGAGCTTGTGCGCGACGCCGCGCTCGCTTCAAGCGGGCTGCTCGATCAGCGCATCGGCGGGCCGAGCGCCTATCCCGCCGCGCCTGGGTTTCTGTTCCAGCCGCCGGCATCGTACGGCCCCAAGGTGTGGAACGAGGCTGTGGGCCCGGACCGTTACCGCCGGGCGCTTTATACGTTCCGCTACCGCTCGGTGCCCTATCCGATGCTCCAGGCGTTCGACGCCCCCAACGGCGATTTTGCCTGCGTGCGGCGGGCGCGGTCGAACACGCCGCTCCAGGCGCTTGCCACGCTCAACGAGCCGATTTCCCTCGAATGCGCCCGCGCCCTGGCCCTGCGCGTGCTGAGCGAGGCGCGCGACGATCACGCCCGCGTGACGCTGGCGTATCGGCTCTGCGTGGCCCGGCCGCCCAGCGACCCGGAAGCCCGGCTGATTGTGGACCTGCTCGAGCGCGAAACCAGGCGCTATGCCGCCGGCGCGCTCGACCCGAAGGCTCTGGTCGGCCCCATGCTCGCGGGATTCGACACGCTCGGGGTGAAGCCCGGCCGCGCAGCCGCCTGGACCGTCGCCGCCCGCGTGATTCTCAATCTCGACGAGACCATCAGTCGCGAATAACAATCCCCCGCGCTCCCCCGGAGGTCGACTCCATGAACTGTCAAGATCGCTGGAATCGCGGGCGAGATCCGCGCCTGCTCGGGCGCAGGTGGTTCCTGTCGCAGTGCGGCGTGGGGCTGGGGGCGATCGCGCTTGGCGACCTCCTGCGCGAACAAGGATACGCCGCCGGGCTCGACCCGCTCGCGCCCCGGGCGCCTCATTTCGCGCCCAGGGCCAGGCGCGTGCTCTTTCTGTTCATGGCAGGCGCGCCCAGCCACCTTGAGCTTTTCGACAACAAACCCCAGCTCGCCCGTTTCGACGGCACCCCGCCCCCGCCTGAGCTCATCAAGGGCTACCGCGCTGCGTTCATCAGGCCGAACGCCAGGCTCCTTGGCCCGAAGTTCAAGTTCGCCCGCCACGGCCAGGGCGGCGCAGAGCTCTCGGAGCTGTTGCCCCACCTGGCCACCGTGGTCGACGACATCGCACTCGTGAAGGGGATGACGACCGACGCCTTCAACCATGCCCCCGCGCAGATTTTGATGAGCACCGGCTCGCAGATCTTCGGCCGCCCCAGCCTGGGATCGTGGACCTGCTATGGGCTCGGCAGCGAGTCCCGCGACCTGCCCGCGTTTGTGGTCTTCAGCACCGGTAAGAAAGGCCCCAGCGGCGGGAATTCAAACTGGGGCAGCGGCTTCTTACCCACCGTTTACCAGGGTGTGCAGTTCCGCTCCGGCGGCGACCCGGTGCTCTATCTTTCCAACCCGCCCGGCGTTGACGCGGCCGTTCAGCGCGACTCCATCGACGCCGTCACCGCGCTCAACCGCATGCGCTTCGAGCAGGTCAACGATCCCGAGATCGCCACCCGAATCAATTCGTTCGAGATGGCCTACCGGATGCAGGCGTCCGCGCCCGAAGTGATGGACCTGGGCCAGGAGCCAGCCCATATCCTTGATCTCTACGGCGCGAAGCCGGGGCAGTCGTCGTTCGCCAACACCTGCTTGCTCGCCCGCAGGCTGCTCGAGCGCGGAGTCCGCTTTGTGCAGATCTTCCACGAATCCTGGGACCAGCACGGCAACCTGGTGCACGACCTCAGGCAAAACTGCCGCGATACCGACCAGGCCTGCGCTGCGCTCGTGAAGGACCTCAAGCAACGGGGAATGCTCGAGGATACGCTCGTCGTCTGGGGGGGCGAATTCGGCCGCACGCCCATGGTTGAAGGGGGCGGCAACGACGGCCGCGACCACCATCCGAGCGCCTTTACCATGTGGCTCGCCGGCGGGGGCGTGAAGCCGGGGATCATCCACGGCGAAAGCGACGATCTCGGCTTCCAGGTCGTCAAGGACAAGGTCCACGTGCACGACCTGCACGCGACGATCCTGCACCTGCTTGGCTTCGATCACACCCGGCTCACCTACCGATTCCAGGGGCGAGACTTCCGCCTCACCGACGTTTTCGGCAATGTGGTGCACGACCTGATCGCCTGAACAGGACAGGTCGAAGGAAATCCGCAACAAATCTTACGATCGCGCGACACTTCTGGATTGGTCGGATGTTGAGTCTTTAGGGGACTGAATTCGGCACCGGGGTCGATGAACGGCGGGGGGTGGTCCGATGCGGTTGCGAGCCGTGGCGGCGGTCGTGGTCGTGCTGGCGGCGGTCGGGCAGGTGCAGGCGGGCGGACACGGGGGTGGTCGCCCCGCGCCCCATGTTCGTCCGCCCAAGATGCCTCACTTTAGCCCACCGAAGATGCCGCATTTCAACCCGCCAAAGATGCCCCGAATGGCGCAGTCGCGAATGCCCAAAATGATGGCGCAGCCGCGGTCGTATTACGGCAGCACGTCGCATCCGGTGACCCAGCATCCGCTAGCTTCGCACCACGGTAACACGGGGCAGGGCGCCCACACCGCTGCCCACCACACCGCCGCCCACCACCCCGCGCCCGCGCACAACGCCCAGCCTGGGGCGAGCTCGCTCCATTCTGGGTCGAACGGGACTGCGCATCTGCCCGCCGCGAATCACAACCCAGAAAGTCACGACCCCGCGTCGTCGTTCGTTGCGATGGCCAGGCTGGGTGCGAACCCGGCGAGCAGCGCGCCCGCCACGCATGCCGGAGCCGCGACCTCGCCCGCCACACATGCCGGAACCGCGACCGCGGCCAAACCCGCACCGGCCACAGCCGCAACCGGTCCGGTCAGGCCGATCCTGACACCGACCTCGCCCGGACTCGCCGGCCCAACCACTCCCGGCGGGCGAACGCCCATGGCGCTTACCAATCCACTGCCCATCGGGGGCTCCGCCCGGGGCGCGCTTGTGACCACAAACCCGATCCCGACCACTCCCGCCCAGCCCGCGAATCCCGTCGTCGCCACCACGCCCACCACCCCCACGACCCCCACGACCACGCCCACAAACCCAAACAATACGCCGGCGACTCCGCTCTCGGGCTTTCTGGCCGGCGGGTTCGGCAATCCCTACTTCGGCTACGGCGGCTACGGCGGGCGTTATTACCATCGCCCCTATTACGGTTACGGAGGCAGATATTACGGCCGCCGCAACAATAATTACTATTACTTCGCCCACATGCGCGCGATCTCCCGGTTGGCGCGCGACCTGGCGAACATCGGGCGCGGAGGCGTGGTGGCGACAGGCCAGGCGAATCGCATCCGCGCTGACCTCATGGCCGTTGAGATGGGCTATAACCGCCCGAATCCCGTCATGGTCCAGCAGATGGCGATGGATCTTACCCAGATCCTACCCACCCGCACGGGGAACATGTTCAACGCCAACCAGCTTGCCCGCGACCTGGCCGAGGTCATGAACGCCCGGAGCCACAATTCGATGCAGCTTTCCTGGGCGATCATGCGGGCGCACAATGTGCTTCGAGGGGCGGGCGTGCCGCAGCAAGGGGCGCGGACGCTGATGCGAGACATGAATGCGATCGCCTCATTCGGCAATACGATGCCAATCGCGGGGGTGTTCTGAAGCATGGCGCCACGCAGCGCGGAGCGCGCTCGGATGGTGTTGTCCGAGCCATGGGCGCACGCGCCCGCCGCCTCAGGCAGGCTTGTCGCCTGCCGTTTGGTTCTGATTCCACCAATCCTGCCAGCGCACGGGGTCCGCGCCCAGGTCGACGCCCGCAACGGACCGAAGCGCCCAGAGCAGCTCCGCGGTGGGCATGTCCCCTGGGGATCGCAACAGCTCGATGATCACATCGCCGCCGATCAGCGCGCCCGCCCGACGCCAATCGCCGAGCGCAAGCCTGCGCTGAGCCAGCGGCCGGCCGTGATCCCACAGGCACGGCAGCACGCGTTCGCGCAGGCCCTTGCGGATCTCCTCGGCTGGGTTCGGGAATTCGTCCGTGGGCTGGGCCAGCACCCATTCTTTCCAGGCGTCGAGCAGACTTCCAAAGCCATGGCCAAAGCGGTTGAAAAAGCATTCCTCCTGGCTCGTCCGGGCCAGTGGATCCTTGAGGAATTCGACAAACCGCGCGCGGCCCTGAGCGGATGCCTCGGGTCCCGCGAGGAAATGGACGATCGAAGCAGCCTGGTCGTGGTAGCTTTCGAGCCGGATCAGAGAGTCGGCCGACCGCGGTGGTTTGCTCAGTTTCCCCAGGCTCCGCGCCGAGGCCGTGAAGAAGCTCTCCGGCCAGGATGTCCCCGAGCGCACCATCAAGGCCGCGCGGCGCGTGAGCGCGGGCAGGCACTCCCTGTCGAATTCGCGCAAGTAGAGACTGATCCCCACCTGGATCCAGGGCTGCGGCATGGCGGGGAGGATCTCCTCGAGCATCACGAGCTCCCACACGCTGACGGCGTTGGCCCGGGGCGTGGCGAGCAGGGCAGGCGCCTGGCCGATGGTGAGAAGCATCACCCGCCACGGCCGCTGCAGGTACAGCCCCGTGAATTCCTCAAGGTTGTACCCGGGAATCAGCAGCCCGAGATAGCGAAAAAGCGCGTTCGTATCGTGGAAGGCGAGCACGCGGGGAGCGGGCGGATCGATGGCTTCGGCCGCGAGCAGTTGCTCGAGGCGGACGCGCGTGGTCTCGCGTGCTTCGCGGAGCAGCGGCCCGGGATCAATCGCGCCCGAGTACCACGATTCCGCGGGCCAATCGGCGATTGGCCGGCCCGGTTCGCCCGCGGCCTTTTCGGCGGCCGCGGCCAGGTCGCCTTCCCGCAAAAGCGCGCGAATCTTGCGCCCCTTGCGAATCTGAAGGAACAACCAGCCGCCGATCGCGAGCACAGGTGCGAAAGCCAGGATCATGACAACCGGCGAGGAGGCTTGAGGCGCGGGTGCTTCGCGGTTGGGCTTCTTTGGCATGACAAGATAGAGCAAGATCGCCACACCGATGATCACGACGAGCAGGGGCAAGAGTCTGCGCTCGTTCCGGGCGTACGCCTGCGATGCGCGTTCGGGAGAGAGCTTGCGGAAGCGGCAGTTCTCGCAGGTGGTTTGCTCGGCTGGGTCGGGCCGAACGGGAGCGCCGCAGGCTTCGCAGGTGCGATTCTGGGCCTGCCTGAACCTCGCACGCCTGCGATCCACAACCGCAAGCAAGGCGAACAGGCAAAGAAACGGCAGCCACCAGAGCGCCTGCTCCGCCTGTCGGGGAAGGCCCAGTCCCGGGAGGATCGGGCCGGGCCGGACCGAGACAAAGACCGCAAGCACGAAGCAGGGCGCCATCAGCACCGGGATCGACCAGAACATCAGCGTGTAGCGCCTGAGCCCGCGAAGAAACGCGGTCTGCTTCGCGTCGCAGACGGGGCAACGAATGAGGGGTCCTTGGCGCTTGTTCGACGGTTGGAACCGTGCACCACACTCGATGCACCGCGGCTGGGTGCGCATCTGCCTGAGCGCGAACCAGACGGCAATGATCCCGATCGCGGGCGGCAGCAGAGGCGCTGGATCGCCATGAGACACGTTCGCGTAGAAGGCCGCGATCAGGCCGCAGACCAGGATCGCCGCGACCAGGTCGGCCAGGGTCCAGCGCCCGCGGGCAGGCTTCGCCATGGGGGGATTCCTCAGTCCGCGTGGGATGTGGATCGGTCGCAAGAAAGTGAGATTTGCATGACAGACTCAGGCCAGCATCATACATCAGTCACGGGAGCCGAGTGAAAGGCTTCGGAGAGATCCGGCTGGCGGTGGCCGCGGCAGAGGCTAACATGGAATGAGGGTGCGGCTCGGCCGCTCCTGGATTCCTCGCTTCTTTCCACGCCTGGTCGAGGCCGCGTAATGTCGCTTGTGGAGACCTTCCCAAACCAGTTCCCCGCCCGCGAGTACGAGATCGAGATCCACTGTCCCGAGTTTACCTCGGTCTGCCCCAAGACAGGCCAGCCCGACTTCGGCGTGATCACGATCAACTATGTTCCGGCCGATCTTTGCCTGGAGCTCAAGAGTCTCAAGCTGTATCTCTTCGACTTCCGGCAGCGGGGGATTTTCTACGAGCACGTGATCAATACGATTCTCGACGATCTGGTGGCCTCATGCCAGCCGAGGCGGATGACGGTGGTGGGGAACTTCAACCCGCGCGGGGGGATCACCTCGCGGATCACTGCGCGGTATCAGGCGGCGATTCCCCGGGACGGATCAGCCGCGGCGGGCGGATGACGCGAAGGGATGCGGGGCCGTTGCTCGGGTGAAACCACGGGGAGCGAACGCCATGCAGCCGGGAGTGATCACGCTGACAACCGACTTCGGCCTGGGGGGCTCGTACGTCGCCGCGCTCAAGGGCGTGCTGCTCGACCTTGTCCCCGGCGTGCAGATGGTCGACGTGTGCCACACGATCGCGCCCCAGAACATTCTCGAAGGCGGCTTCGTGCTCGCCGGCGTGGTTGACGTCTTCCCCAAGGGGACGATCCACCTGGCGGTGATCGACCCTGGCGTGGGGACCGACCGCCGCTTGATCGCGGTCGAAACGGCGGATCAGTGGTTCGTGTTGCCAGATAACGGGCTGATCACGGGCGTTGCCCGCGGGCGCTGGGTGAAGTCGGTCTGGGAAATCGCCAGCGCGGAGCTGCGCAGGCCCGTGGTCTCGGCCACGTTCCACGGCCGCGACATCCTGGCCCCGGCCGCGGCGCACCTGGCACGCGGCGGCGACCCAGCCGTGCTCGGTCCGCACAGGGACCACTTCATCCGGCTCAAGAATTTCGAATCGAACCGGGACGAGCGCGGCTTCGTGGGCGAGGTCATCTTTCGAGACACCTTCGGCAACCTGGTCACGAACATCAACGCCGACCTGCTGGGCGAAGCGATGCCCCGCGACTGGATGATCGAGATTGCGGGCGAACGCATCGACGGATTCGTGCGCACCTACGGCGATCGCCCAGCCGGCAGCCTCGTGGCCCTCGTGGGGAGCTCAGGCTGGGTCGAGATCGCGATCACCAATGGCGACGCCGCCAGGCATCTCACCGCGGGCGCAGGCACCACCGTGTGGGTGCGCAGGCGCTAGCGCCGGCCTCGAGCGATGGGCAAAGGAGGGATCTTATGAACACGCACAAGATCGATCAGCCGCATCCGACCCCCAATCCCGACGGCCCCCACACCCACCCGGGCGCGTCCGATGGCGAACGTGCTGCGAAACACGCACACGAGGCGGCCTCGCATTCGAGCTCGGGCACCGACGAAATCCAGCTCGGGCTCGAAGTGCCAGGGCTCGAGCCCGACCCGTTTCTCGGGTCCAGCCCGCTCGAGGAAAGCGCGATTCCCGCCGATCCCACGCCAGCAGCGTTCCCCTCCGATCCCGACGTGAATCCCGCCGCGGCCGCGTTCTCGCTCTCCTCGACCTCATCCGCCGAATCGCCCCACATCACGCCCAGGCCAACCCACGACCTGACCATCCCCAGCAACACCCCCGACGGCGAATCCCCCCGGCCTGGCACCAGCGAGCTCCTGGCGAAACTGGCCTTCGATTCTCCCGATCCCGAGGCCCTATCGACCGCCAGGCCCGCCCGCGGCCACACGCATCAATCCCAGGCCGTGCCGGCGGAGGACGAAACCGAGTCCAGCGTGCCCTGGGCGTTTGTGGCCGTGCTGGGGTATGCCACCATCCTCACGGTCGCGTTGACCTGGCTGCTCGCGACCGGCAGGCTGGGGCCCAGCCGGGTCACGGCGTCGATCTCGCCCCCCGCGAAGGTCGACGAATCGTCGCACGAGCCGGTTCTCTCGTCCCCCGCGCTGCCGCCTGTCCCCACTGAAAACATCGTCGGCATCGGCCACTCCCTGCGGCTTGGCGACCTTGAAATCGAACCGCTCGACATCGTTTGCGATTACGTCTCGCTTGTGCGCTCGACCGCGGACGCCGTCTCCCGCCGCGAGCCCGAGCAATCGCTCATCCTCCGCTTGCGGTTCACCAATCACTCAGAGGTCGAGCCACTGGCCCCCATTGAACGCGCGTTCCTGCGCGAGCAAGGCTCGCCGCTCGACCGCTCCGTGATCACCTCGCCCGGCGGCAGGCGTTTCTCGATCTTCGACCTGGCGCTTGAGAGCGAATGGGGCGTGGCCGGGCAGAGCTTCGCCGTGATTCAGCCCGGCGCCTCGGCCGAGACGGTCATCGCCAGCGCGCCCGGGATCTATGGCAAGATTGGCGAGGAGTCGACCTGGCGCTTCCGGGTGCGGACAGCGGCGTATCGCAGCGACATCGTCGGTGTGCGGTTTCGCCGCGATCAGATCGAGAAGAAGCCTGAGCTCGAGCCTGAGCCGGTCACCGTTGAGGAGCTTCCCTGACGTCTGGCCGCGGGGTTGCGTTGCCTGTCCTGCGGCTTCAGCAAGCGCGGTAGCGATCGAACCCACGCGGTCCAGTCGGCCAGCTCCTCGAGCGAGTGAGCGCCCGCGCTTTGGCCTGAGAAC
>DAIDHX010000140.1 GCA_027451885.1 Planctomycetales bacterium | reverse complement strand
CCGCTTCGGATCGAGAACGAGCAAGCAACCCTGGCGCAGGTATCCGGAGGGGTTGCGGGTGAAGGCGACGAGGGCGAGGCCCAGAATGTAGCGCTGGAGCTTGAGCGTCCGGGCGTCGTCCTTGCCCGCCCGCAACAAGCGCAGGGCCGCGAGGCCGAGGATCGCGTCGCGACGGATTTCGCCTTTCGCCGTCACCCCGCCGTGACTGCCTGTCGCCGGGACGTGGCTGAACCCGCGCTCGGCGTAGAGATCCTTGGTTTTCTTGTCGGCGGGCTCCTCGAGAAGCCCTTTTTCGACGTATTCGATCGCGGGCACGAATTGCGCGGACCGGGTGAGCCGCACGACGTCGAAGGCGCGAATGGTCGACGCGATCAGGCGGGGGAGCTTGGCCTGCGTGTCCCGGGAGTCCCAGACGCCGAAGACCAGCGAGGTTGGGGCGATTTTGGCGAGCGCTTCGGCATCGCCCTTCTGGAGGGTCTTGAAGGCGTCCTGAAGGGCCGGCCCCAGGCTCGAGCAGCGCACAATGGCGTCACCCGCGCGATGGCCGGCGGAGAGCAGGTTCACCTCGTGGTCCTCATCCGAGCCCTTCGCCGTGACCACGATTTGCGGCACGAGCTCCCGGTATGCTTCCTCCAGGAAGAGCGGCTCGATCCGGTTCGCCTGGGAGCCGACGGTGTCGACGATGCAAACGTTGTGGCCGCGATCCTGATCAAGGTCGATGTTGTACCCGCCCGGAAATCCGTCCCCTTTCGCGAAGGTGGCCGGGAAGATCACGCCGTCGTTCCCCTCCACCGGCATCAGGTACTCTCGAATGACCACGGCGGACGGGCCGGAGTCGGTCAGGAATCCGTCCAGATGCTTCAGCTCGCTCACAATTCACCTCGGCTCAAAATGGGGTTCGCGGAACGAAAGGATTTGTGCTTGCGCTGGCCGGTTCGGTACCAGTTTTCGAACCGGTACCCCCTGCCGCCAACGAACGGCAGAAGCCCGCAGACGGCCGCCGGCGCAAGGCTGGGACAAAGCGGAATCGACCAGGTGTGGTAATCAAAGACGCGCGGTTCATCGGTCTTTTTCGGCAGGCAACGCTGGAGGCCGACCAGGCAAAAGAATTCGACGGCGGGGAAGGCGGTGGTCGTCATCTGGAGGTCATTGGTGGAAAACCCAACGTCGCGTGAGTGCGAATTGGAGCAGCGCCTGGCGTCGAAGTAGAAGGGCTCGACCTTCTTGGACGGTTCGTCGGGATCGGGGACGACACGCCCGACGTTGAAGAGATCGGGCTCGTGGAACCGGCTGTTGCGTAGAATGTGCTGCATCGCACGGGCGATCCGCACGCTTTCCATGGTGCCGGCCCAGACCTTGAGCTCGCCTCCCCCCGCGCGTGAGTCCTGCCACCAGTCGAGGCGGATCGAACCGCCGGGAAGGCGCATGTCGATCGCGGACGAACATGTGTTGCTGGGATCGACCTGGACCAGCTCGGCCGCGGCGGAGCGCGGGACCAGGGCGGAGGCATCGAGCGGGGTGTCGATCAGGAAACGGTCCCCGTCGAAGTGGGCCTGGGCGCCCTGGAAGTGTCGATCCGCGAGCTCGAGCAAGCCGCAGCAGGCGAAGAACTGGCCGGGGTTGGTGACGTCGACCCGGAATTCGAGTCGATGTTCGGGGGTGCTCATGCGCGGCGCTCCGTGGTTGTGGACGGCTCAGCGCTGGCCTTGTAGTCCGCCGCGCGGAGGAGGGATTCCAGGTAGGCGAGGCCCCAGCGCCCGTACCTGTTCTGAAGGCGTGCGAATCGGCCGGGTACGTCGCGCGCGACCCGGCTCAGGTCGGCAAGCGGGTAGTTTTCGTCCAGGCAGCCATCCTCCTCGAAGTGCGGCCGGCCGTGGCCGTGATGCGTTGCGATCACGTGCAGCACCAGGTCCTTGAGCTCCGCACCGAGCGCGGCGAAGTCAGGCCGATCACGCAGGTCGAGCAAGGAGCCGAACTCGTGGCGGTAAGGGGTGAGCTCGATCGGCTTCATCTTGCCGCCGGATTTCGCAAGCCAGACGTTCGGATCCGCGTTGCCGATACTTTTCTGCCAGACCAGCCTGCGCTTTCCGAGGTCGTGGCACTCGGCCGCGAGCTCGAAGGATCGCCTGAGCTCGGGCGAAAGCGGGAGAGCATGAACGATTGCGGATGTATTCCTGACAACATCGTCGGTATGGTCCTGCCAGGAGACGGGTTCGCGCGCGGTGCGGGACATGTCGTCGTCCGCGGACCGGGGGCGCGTGTACCAGTACCAGCGGCCGAGCCTTGCCTTCGGTCTGGCGGCATTGCCGCCGGCGGCGGATTCGTCCGCGGTGGATTCGTCCGCGGCGGATTCTTCGTCGGCGGTGGATTCGTCCGCGGTGGATTCTTCGAGGTCTTCCTCCTCGATATCGCCGCCGTCGCCGAGGTCGGTGCGCGTGTCGACGATTCTCACGAGCCGCATCCCCTCGGGCGCCTGGGCATCGTCCCATTGGCGTTGGCGACGCGGCTTGCCATCGTCACCCAACCATGCGTCCGCCACGTCGTTCGCGGTATCCGCGTGGCCGCCGGTGAACAGGCCTCCCTTGAGGCCGCCCAGGCTCGGCGGCAGGAGCAAGGTCTTGCCCGCAATCCGGTCCTCAGGCTTGATCGGCCTGGGCTTCCGAGCCGGCTCCCCTTCTTCTTCTGGCTCTTCATCGGCGTCGTCTACCAGGGCGTCGGCGGGGACCTCGGTTCCGAGCAGCTCGCCGAGTCTCATGATCTCGACCGAGCCCTGGGAATCGAGCAGCCACAGAGGCGCGGAGGGGGAATGTTTCGCCAGCGACCGGAGCCGCTTCACGATCCGGCTGCTGTTGTCGCTCAGGAGCTCATGGGGCTTGAGCGGGTAGTCGGCGAGGAGCTCGGCAAGGAGCTCGTCCCGCTTACGCTTCGGTGGCGCGGACTCGCCCAGGAGCCGGTCGCTCAGGACGTCGACTTCCTCGCGATAGGCGATCTGGGATCTGGGAGGCTCCCATTCGGCGATCCCGTGGAGGTACGGCTCGACCGGGGGTCGTCCCGGGAGGTTGCCGCGAATTGTGGTGAGCGACCACGCGTCGAAGAGAATGTCGCTCACATTCAAGATGGCGGGCACGGGGCGATAGGCGCTATCCCGCCGGGCGGGGTCGAGCCGCGAGATCGCAAACGGATTCGCGCTTCCATCCAGGGCTCGGAGCAGCTCGAGCGTGAGCCTGCGACGAGGGCTAAGCCTGTCCTTCTCGTCGAAGCGAGAGGGATAAACCACGTCGATCCGGGTGTTGTCCCTGAGACCGAAGCGGTTCACGCGCCCGAAGCGCTGGGCCATGCTCTCGAAGGTGCTGAGGTCGCAGACGGCGTGGTCGGCCGAGAGATTGACCCCCACCTCCCCCGCGCTCGTGCAGACGAGATAGACCGTGTCCGCCCCGGGCGGTGCACCTGGGAGGAATCGCTTGAACACGTCTTTTTCGATCAACTGGTCGCGCTCCAGTCCGCGCATGGTACCCGTGAGCGTTTCGACGCGGTCCTGGGCCGCGGCGCGGATCGTGCGCGCGATCGACTCCACGTCCTCGACCCTGGTCGTGAACACGAGTACTGCGCACGGCGCGCCCTCGTGCACCAGCGCGAGTTTGGCGATTCGGTCGGAGGGCCCGGCTTCGTCGTCGATCTCGTGAAGCACAAGGTGCTTGTGAGCGCGGGTGCGTCTGGCGATTTCCGGGTGGTCATGATCGGCGTCGGTCAGGGTGAAGCGCCCATCCTGGGCGCCGGCGTCTCCTTCTTCCTGGCTCGTCTGGCGCGCGGTTGCCGAAAGGGCGAGGACGCGGAGCGGCGTACCGTCGCGGCACCTCCCCTGCTCCTTCACGATGCGTTCGAGCAGAGCCTGGAACGCGGGCTCGAGATGGGCTTCGTCGTGGATCACGATCGCGTCTTGACCCAGAAAGGCAGCATGCATCGGCCGGCTCTTGTAGCCGATGCCGTATCCGCTAAAGAGCAGGCGGCTGCCGATCATGTCCACGGTCCCGACAATGATCGCGAGCTTGCTGGGATCCGCGCACCATGCGCGATTGTCGGCGAACTGGCCGCGGAGGGTGCTGATTCCCAGGGGGCCCAGGTTTTCCCTGAGCGCGGGGAGGGCGTTGTAGTTCTGGCGGATCAGCTCGGCCTCGCGAGTGGATTGATCCACCACGGTGCGCCGATTGACGACATAGACGAGCCGCCGGGGAACGTGCAACGGGCTGTTGGCGCGGGCGATGAGCCACACCGCGATGATCGCGGTCTTGCCCAGGCCGGTCGGGATCTCGCACTCGCGAGGGACGTCGCCCGCCGCCATGCGCTCGAACATCCTGGTCTGCCACGGGAACGGCGCATTGCCCGTAAGGGCCTCAAAGGCGGATTGGAATTCCAGTTGCACGAGATGTACCCTCACCCACAGACGAGATGGGAGGCTCACACCACAATCACATCATCCCGCGCGTCGTGCGGCTCGACCGGCCGGCCCAGGGCCTCGATCGCATCCGCACAGCGGTTACATAAAGGAATAAACAGGACCTGATCCTCGTCCAGATGAATGATATCATAGAGGCGTGATTTGAGTCGCACAAGGTCCACGGCCGCCAGGCGGCAGAGAAAAACGGAATACTGCCTCCGGAGCCCGAAATCCTCGCAGGCGCGGGCGACCTTGCGGAGCCGCTTTGGGTTGGAGATGTCATAGGCGACCAGGAAGGTTTCCATGAAGGCGCGTTCCCTGTTGCTGGAATCATCGAACGGAGAACCCTGTGTAGCGTGGGAGCTCGCCGCGTACGTAGGCCGCGAGCATGCGGGCCTGGACCTCGAGCATCCGCCCGTAGCTCATCTGGTAGCCGAAGATCGGATGTGCGACTTCGGTCGCCTTGCGCTGTTCGTAGGCCTTGAAGAAGGCAGAGCGGCCGGAGTCGGTGAGTTGGCATGCGCCTCGCCATTTGAGAAAGTCTTGCTCGCCGACGACGGCGTTGTTGATGAGGGAGAGGACGACGGAGTCGGCGATGATGGGCCGGAACTCTTCCATGAGGTCGAGCGCGAGTGAGGGACGGCCGTGGCGTCCGGTGTGATAGAAGCCGGCATAGGGATCGAAGCCGACGGTGCAGAGTGCGGAGAAGCAATCCTTGGCGAGGAGTGCGTAAGCGAAGCTGAGGAGGGCGTTGACGGGGTCGCGAGGCGGCCGGCGGTTGCGTGCGGAGAAGTCGAAGGCGGGGCCGGGCGCGCGCGGCCTGAGCATGCGGTTGAAGCAGCCGAAATAGAGTGCGGCGGCCTGGCCCTCGAGCCCGAGCAGGACGCTGAGCTCGCGTTCGTGGGCCACGCGAGAGAGGAGCTCGGCCATGCCCTGAGCGGCGGGCTCGTCGCTGCCCCGGAGGCGTTCCGCGGGTTCGGGCTGGGCCGCGGATTCGGGCTCATCGGCGGCGGCGAGCAAGGCACGGCTGCGCAGGGAGCGCATGAGCAGGGTTCTCTGGTTCGCGATCTTGGCGGCGACCACGGCGCGGGAGAGGGCGAGCGCGTGGCCGGGATCGGCGAAGACGCGGTACTGCTCCGCGCGGAGCGCCATGTTCTTCGCGGGCGGGGCGACAAGCGCGGCGATGAACTTGCCGTGCGCGGTGAGGTAGGAAACGGGAACCTCAGCCTCCGCGAGCGTATGCAGCGCCTGGGTTGTGACCTGGACGTTGCCGAAGACAACGACCTAGCGGATCGATGCGATCGGCACCCGGGCCAGTGTCTCGCCATGCCGCGTGGCGACAAGGTGCGCGCTGCGGCATCCCACGTGGGCGCCCTGTTCGCTCAGATAAAGCACAGCGCGATCGTCGTTCTGGGCGACCACGCGCACAAGCGCTGCGCCGGGAGCGGACGCGACGATTTCGCCCCCGGCGTGATCGGTCACGCCCGGCTCGGGTTCATGGCGGCTGAGGTAGAGCGTTTCCTCCGGCAAACAGACAGGCGCGAGCGAACAGCCGAAGCAGCGGCGCCTGAGCTCGAGCGGAAGCGGCTCCGGCGGCACATCCCGCGCGGAAAGCGCGCGCACAAGCGCAATCGCGGCCAGCGTGCTGTCACGCAGCGCCTGATCGATGGGAACCAGCACTCGAGCCTTTGAGCCGATGTAATAGAGAACGCCGCTCGCGATCGATACCCCCAGGTTTTCCTCCGCCAGAAGCGCCTGGGCGCAGAGCTGGATCGCGTCGTTTTCCCACCAGGTGGGTTCGCCCTGGGCGTCGCGGGGCGCCTCGGAACGTTTGTACTCGACAGGCTGAATCCGTTCGCCGTCTTCCTCGAGCAGGTCGAGCGTGCCGGTGATTCCCAGCCGTTCCGAGGAAAAGGACACGCTCCGCGTGCGCAGGACGTCCCCTTCCTTGCGGGTGCGGCTGGCGGTGCCGGGATCGTTCACCCTGCGATGATGGAAGAGGCCGTCCTCGACGTATTCGTTGATCGGCATCACGCCGTCAACGTATTCCAGGTAGTAGAGCCGCTTGCAGTAGCTCACCTGGTTCAGGGCGCGGAGTGGGACCGGCTCGATTGTCGTCTCGTTCATGGTTGGGGACCCGTGGTTCGCTGGGGAGTGACGGTACCGGGGGTGGTGCTCAGGCGTCTGGAAGGGGTTTCACGGCCGGATCGAATTCGGGCCTGTAATGCTGGATCAGGCGTGCGAGCTCCTGGGCGATTTCGGCCCTGAGCTCGGGCGGCTCGAGCACAACGGCGGATGCTCCATAGGCGAGGATTCGGCTCTTGATCTCGACCGTGGTGGAGAGTTCCAGCTTGAGGCGAACACGTCCATCACTGTGCTGCGTGAGCACCTGGGATTCGTGCCAGTGTTGCTCGGCGGCGTGGCGGGAGGCGGGGGGATAAAAGAGCACCACGACCGTGACACGCCCATCGCCGATGTAGATGCCAAGCGAGTCCTTGAGGAACTCCTCGACATTGAAGTCGCGGTTCTGCGTAAAGACGCTCGAGGAGACATCGACAGCCTCGATACGGTCGACCTTGTAAGTTCGGGCCTCCTGCCGCTCCGGCGCGAATGCGACCAGGTAGAGCGCTCCGTTGAGATGCCGCACCAGGCGCAAAGGGTGCACGGGACGCGAGCGGGGCTCAGCCGAGGACTGCGAGCGGTAGGTGATCCGCGTGACGCAAAAGTCCTCGATCGCCTGGCTGAGCTGATCGAGAATCTCGGCCTTCTCCGCATAGCGCCTGTGCTCGG
>DAIDHX010000139.1 GCA_027451885.1 Planctomycetales bacterium | reverse complement strand
GATGAACTGCGAGATGATCGCCTTCGACGCCAGGCTCGAGCCGTTGTCGATATTGATCTGGCTGTAGATCGGATAAGTGGTGGGGTAGATCCACTGAATGTAATTGGTGGCGTCGTTGTTCGTGTCGGCCGCTGTGTAGGCGTTATTCAGGCTGCCCACCACCGGCAAGGGATAGTAATAACCCACGCCGCTCGTTTGTGCCTGGTTCACGTCAACCGGCAGGGTCGAGGTTGAGACCTGGCCAACGGTGGAAAGCGTGGTCGTGATCTGGAAGACGTAATTCGTGCCGCTCGAGAGCGTGGGGAGCGCGATCTGGTCGAACACCGCCAGCCCATTGACCGCGTTGACGGTGACAGGATTGAAGGTCACGCCCGCGGGTCCGCTCTGGAGTGAAAGCGTCACCTTGCCGGTGAAGGCAGCGTCCACATTGCCCTGTGCGTCCTCCACGGCCGCGACGGTGCCGAAGTAACCGCCCTGCACCACGTTGACCGGCGGCTGAACGGTCACCGCGACCTGGGTGGGAATTCCATAGGCCGCAAGCGCTGGGATCAGGTTGTTGGCCATGGGCGTGCCGATGCCGGTCACCAGATCGTAGCCTGGGCCTGCGCTGTAGCCGTTATTGCCCGTGGTAATATCGTGGTAGTTGGTTGTGTAGTTCTGGAGTGCGTAGAGCCCAGGCAGGGTCTGATAGGGACCATTCAGGTTGCCCGCGCCCAGCATGGAACGGCCCTGGTCCGCGATGGCAATCATGCCCGCCCAGGATGGAGAGGCCCAGCTTGTGCCGCCAATCACACCCCAGCCCCCCAGGGCCGAGGCGCTATAAACCGCGGCGCCGGTGTTGGGATCCGCCGCGCTCGACACGTCAGGCGTGGTTCGAGCACCGGTATTCTGCACACCTTGCTGCCAGCTTGGCTCCGAAAACGCGCTCGACCTGCCGCCGCCAGAGGCTAAAGACGGGTTAAACGAATCGCTGCCATAGCTCCAGCCGGTCTCACTCTGCCAGCTCGTGCCGCTGACATTGAGCGTGGTGCCGCCCACCGCCACGACATCGGGCGAAGCCGATGGAAAAAGTGGTCCCGCGTGGGCCCCGGTCAGACTCGTGTTCGCGCCATAATCACCCGACGACGCCAGGAAGGTGACGCCGGGGTTGATCGCCAGAGCACCCTGAAGGTACTTGGCATTGAGCGCTTGCTCATACGATTGATTGCCAGAGTAGTCGAAATTCAGCCCAAAGCTCATCGAAACGACCGACGCACCGACGACCGTGGCCGCGGAATAGGCCCCGGTCATGAGGTCCGTAAAGCTCGAGCTGTTGGTCTCGACCAGAACGATGTTCGCCGCGGGGGCCATGGCGTGGGCCCACTCTACGTCGAGTGCGATTTCGACACCCCAGCCCAGGTTGCCTGGCCCGGGATTGGTGGATGAGATCGGTTGGCCGTTCTGCGTGACCTGCGTGAAGCTCGCCGGCGCGGGGAGGCCGAAATAGGAGTCGAACGTCTTCAGGTCGCTGGCAATCGTCGGATTGGTGCCCGCGTCAACCACCGCGATGGTTTCACCTGCGCCATTGCCTTGGGTCGAGCCGAACATGATGTTGTTCACCCCGTACGCGCCGGCGAGCTGCGCGGGAGTGATTCCACCGCCAGGTCCCGTGCCCGCCAGAGGCGAAGCCCCTGATCCCTGGGCCGGTTTCTGACCTGGAAACACAACATACTGCGGCCGAGCATAGAGCGGTCCACCGGCCTGCCCCAGCGGAGCCGTCTGTCCCGGATTCTTGAGATAGGGGTAAAGAGCGACCGGCAGGTTGTTCGTGAAGTTCCACGTTGAAAGTGCCGTGTTGTTACCGGCGCCAGCCTGCTCCGAAAGCGCGGAAAGACGAGCCTGCGGATTGGGAGGAGCGACGTATTTCGGCGCAGGGAGAAGCGGATCCAGTTGAGAAAGTACGAGACGCGCCTCGAGATTCTCAAGCGTGGGACGCGAGACGCGCCCCTTACGCTGGACCGAACCAGATCGCGAAGAAGACTGCGACTTGCTGCGTGCCATGATGCTGCTTCCTTGTTGAAGATTGCCAGGCGCGGGAGGGCAAGATCAGACGTGCCATCCCAGAGAACACGCGAAAATCCGCTTGATGTCGCCTGAACCAAAGCGGATTCATCGATCCTTGAGCACCACCGCAAAACCGAGCCGATTCATCGCCGGATATCCCAACCCAACGCGAGTGAGGACTCCGCTCGCCATTGCTCATGCCTCACCAACCACGGCATGCCTCAGCCGACCTCGCCAAGGCACCGATCCAGAGCGAAGGCGATCGAATACCCCTCTTCCACTTGAGGGGGTCACAATGTTGCGGAATCAACGACCAGGAACTCCGAATCAAATCGTGATGGACGAAAATCATGCACGAAGGAGACGAAGTCAAGAAG
Organism: Planctomycetales bacterium; assembly: GCA_027451885.1. Classification (GTDB taxonomy): domain Bacteria; phylum Planctomycetota; class Planctomycetia; order Isosphaerales; family Isosphaeraceae; genus JAKBAP01. The sequence goes on along the minus strand of DAIDHX010000139.1, from coordinate 5,164 downwards.
TGAGTCAGATGACGCGCCAGGTTTCTTATTTCGTTAATTTTCGTCGTTGCTTTTGATCAACACGGCTTCCAGGCACGCTCCTTGGCCTGCTTGTAAATCCATGTAAAAGAATGAGTTACGCGCCACCTGCAAGCCATGAACGCATGCACGCATTCATTTATGGTTAGTTCTATGGAGTCTGGGGATGTGCGTAAATATTCGGATACATCCAGCCATTCTGGGTGGAATTGGACGCATCATTTTCGCGTTTGGGATTGGAACGGTTCGCTCCGGTGCACACGGGTGGGTGGAACACGTGTGAGGGAGGTGTGTGGCGCTGGGACCTGGGTGGGAGGATTGCCGGCTGGACGATTGGAGGTTTCGGTCCGCCGTTGTGTGAGGGTTCGATGCGTGTTGTAGAGAGCCGCGCCGACGAGAATGAGGGTCCCAACGGATGCGGGATCGACATCGGCGGTGCGGGGGGATTCAGGGGCGATGACTGGGATTTCCGCCGCGAGTTGTGATCCGCGGCCCGGCGTGGACTCGGGGGCCAGGACCAGAGACTGCGTTGCGCTGGGCTCGGTCATTGCCACGGGAACAAGCGGCGTCATGCCTGTGAGCATTTCTGCGAAGGCGGCTGGCCAGGCTGCGGTATCGAGCGCACGGGTGTCAGCGCGGAGTTCGGTCGTCTCGGAATCGAGGGGAGCCATGGCGACGACTTCCGTGGCCATGGGAGCCGAGAAGTTCGAGGCCGAATCTCCGGAGCCGACTTCGGATTCGAACGCAGCGAGTTCGGAGGAGGACGCGTAGCGTGCGCCGGGAGTGAGCCGTCCCGCATCCGCCAGGGCGATGGTGGTCGACTCGGTCGCGGGCCCGACCACCACGAGCGCTGAGGACGAGCTCGAGATCGAGCCGAGCGGGCTCGAACTGGACGAGAACAGCGTGCTGGGCAAGGGCGCGCTTGCAAAGCTGCCCCCCGCGAAGGCCGCGGACGCACTCGACAGGGAAAATGAGGCCGACAATCCCTGGGATGCGCCTGCACCTTCGGGCGAGACCAGACCCAGGCTGAGCGCCTGGTTCTGTCCAACTCCGTTATCGACGATCTTCTCCCAGTCGATCGTTACGTACTTGAGCACCCATTGAATCGAAGCGGGGGAAGCGCCCGGGTTGGTGAACCGGATTTCGTATGCGCCAGGCTGCAAGTTCACGTATTGACTGGAAAGCCCCAGTGATGGGGATCCGGGCTGCGTGCCCGTCCCCTGCGCGAAGAGTGAAATCCCCACGGGGCTTCCCGCAACCATGGTCTGGAACGCGTAGTCCCCGGGGATGGTCACGACGAACCGGTAGGTCATCGTCGAGTGTGGGGCGAGGTTGGTTCGTTCCACGAAGGATTCGGCCGCGCTTGGCCAGACCTTGGCAGCCACGGAGGGCCAGAGCACGCCCAGATCGCCGCTCGGAGTCGGCCTGGCGGGAGCGACGGCGAACGATCCCAGAACTCCGCTCGCGAAGCCAGGCCGGCCGACAGGCTCACCGGTAAGATCCACCAGCCCGCCCTGCGAGGGTGCCACAAGCGTGTAGTTTCCGGCCGGCAGCGGCTCATCGACGATGAGCTGCAAGGTCGCCGTTGAAGTCGTGTACGATTCGGCCGTGGTCGGCCAGACTTTACCCTGGGAATCAACCAGTTCGAGCGCGTGCTGCTGGGCGTCCACGACAAAGACGTTTGACAGGTTGATCGCGGCCGAAAAGCTCATGGTGATTGAGGTCGGGCTCGAGCCCAGCGGGTCCAGGTAATCAACATGGAAGCTCGTGACCTGAGCAGGCTGGTCGTGGGGGACGGCGTTCGCGAGGAGCACGAACGGAAACGGTCCGCCGGGTTGAGCAATGCCGCTCACGCCTGGAGTTCCCGTGGCCAGATCGTAGCCGCCGGGAAGATTGGGAAGGTTTCCCGCGCCTGAAACGCCCACGTAGTATGTGCCGGGCGCGAGACCCGTGAAGAGGTATGGATCCGTCGGATCCTGCTGCGTCCCCGTGCCGGCGTTGCGAGTGGCGATCAGATTACCGTTCTGGTCGAAGAGCGAAAGCGCCGGCTTGAGTGTGCTGCCGATCGCGCCGGAGAGCACATTCAGGCCAACCTGATAGTCTGAGTGCCCTTGCGGCAGGGTGAACTTGTAGACGTCGACGGCTTGCTGATAGTTGCTCGGGGTCAACTGGCCGGCGACATGAAGCACGTTCGACCCAAGCAAACCCAGATCGATGGCACTTGCGGTCGTCGCGCCCTGGCCCAGAATGGAGAAGCTGCCGACCTCATAGTTTGCCGTGGGATCCCAGAGCGGCGTGACGCCGTCGAACATGCCGCTGGCGGCGAATGAGAGCAGCGAATTCGCAAGCAAATCGATCTGATAATTCCCCGGCTGCAACGAGAATGGCGTCTGCGCGCCATTGAAGGGGTTGGCCGTCGCGATTGGGATGATCAACTTCGTGCCGGTGGAATCGGTGAGCTCTGGGGGCGGGTTAAACGCACTGAAGACCGGTGATTCCGTGCCGTTGCTGCCAACCTGGAAGAGCTGAACATCGAACCCTGTAAGCCAGGTCGAGACATCGTTGCGATTGAAAGTGATCGCGATTTGCTGTGGGGAGTGAGTCAAGACCGCTCCATCGGTGGGGCTCACTGAGGAGATCCCTGCCGTCGAGAGTAGTCCGCGGATTTCGAGACACTCGAGGCGGGGGCGCCTGCGGCGTTGCAGAGCAGATCGGGCGCGTGCAAAACTGCAAGTCATGACGGCCACCGTTTCGTGGATGCGAAGCCAGGTGAGGGAAAGCGCCGGAACGTGCCAGGGTAATCAAGGCATCGCCGGAAACCAGAGCATCGGAGCGGGTCGGCTCGAACGCGCTCTGGTTATAGGAAGGATAGGTCGGGGCTTGAGGTGTTGGGAAAAATCGTCACGACCTGTCGCCGGCATGGGAACGCGGATTCGCCGGGTTTTTGGCCGGCTCAATCCAGGGCGTGAAAGGCCCTCCTCCCGGCCGGTTTGAAACTCGGCCAGGACGAGGGCCTGCGTGATCTTGAGGTTGGTCGCCGACGGACTCCGGCGAATCAACGGTGCCGGAATTCATGCCAGTGCTTTTTGGCGAACTCGTGGCGATGCTTGAAAATGGCATCAAGGGCGCCGTAGAAAACCGGAGGCCGGGCGGGAGGAGGCGTCACCGGCGAGTTCTTCGTGGCGGCTTTGGGGACGGTCACGATCGGCCCCACAATTGGGCTCGGGCTGGAGATCAGGGTCGCCGCGGTGATTGCAGGCGGGGGAGAAACTGGGTTCGTCCCCAGGATTGGAGCCAGACCAGCAAGGATCGGAGGCCGGTGGCCCGGGTTGCCAGCGGGCGTCTGCCCCTGGGTGCCGCCAGGCGTCTGGCCGCTGTTGCCAACAGTCATCCCCAGGATCCAGCCAGAGATCTGCCCGAATTGCACAAACAGTGGTTTGGGAGGAGTGTAACCGCTCCCCGATCCGCCCGCCGAATTCGTGACAGACATGCTGATCGAGCTCGAGATCCCACTTCCCTGGTCCGGCTGCTGGGGCACGGTCGTATAAGGAGGCTGGAAGGGAGACATCGTCTGTGTACCCAGGTTCACCTGGAGACCAAACGTCCCTGCCTCACCCGGGCCTGCCGCGGCCATCGCGCGGATGTAGTATCCCTGCCCGGGCGTCATCCCCAGGAAGGTGGTGGTGATCGTGCTACCAAGCGAGTCACTCGCCTGCACAATCCCGTAGATCCCGAAGCTCTGATTATAGATCATCAGCTTCGGCGAAAGGAGGCTGAGACCACTCGACTGCATGGTGATCGTCATCGCTCCGCTCGAATTCGACGGAATCGTGACGTGGAACCACTCATCATCGTTCAGGTATGCGATATCGAGACCTGGGAACGACGCCTGGTTCTGGGCATTCAGGTAGCTGTTGACATTGGTCGGCGTGGTGGGCAGGTAGTTCCGTACGCCGTTCTGGTTCAGGTAGTCGAGCGGCCGTGTGCCGTAGACCGCCTGAATTCCGGCGATATCATCGGTCGTGAGCTGCTGCTTGACGCCATTGTAAAGTTCGTACATGACAGCAGACGTGTCGGTCGACCCGCCGAGGCCAAGCGCGTGGCCGAATTCGTGGGCAACGACGGTCATCAGGTCGTAACCGCTGACGGGCGACCAGTTGACCTGCGAGTTGAGGATGATATCGCCTGCCGCGGTGCCGCCGTTGGCGGGCGGGGGCAGGAAGGTCATTGCGAGCTGGCCCGCTCCCAGCGGCGCCATGCCGATGCGGATGTCACCGACATTCGGGTCGCCCTGCTGATCGCCGTTGGCGCCCAGGGGCTCGCCGTTGTCCGAAACCAGGCTCAGGTTCACGTTCGCGGCCGTCTCCCAGAGAGAGGCCACCTGCATGATCTGGTTCTGCCACTCCGCGGTCGGCTCCACGGCATTCAAGGTCGCAAAGAGCGAGCTCGGGCTGCCAGCAACGTTCGTACCGTCAGGCATGAAACTGAAGGTGACGCGGCTGCTATATGTCCACATATCTCCCAGTGTGGAATAGAGCAGCATGCGAGATTCCAGCACGTCGGTCTCCAGAACGCTCGATCGCCGACGGGAACGCAGCGCGGGTTTTGAATCCCGCCTTCGGAGCTGACCAAACATGCGATTCACTCCGTTGCTAGACACCTGGAAGTAAGGGACGATCGGCGGGTCTGTCGACCTCGCCAGACGATGGGGATCGCTACCAGAGGGGCTGTTAATCGGCCCGCAGCCGGAGCGACTAACAAAGCGTAGTCCCATTCTTGATCGAGCGAGTCCTTGTTGCGGAATTGCGACATGAGCGTCGTTTGTGGGCGACACGCGAGGAGCAGCGGCGACATCGGGCGGTAGGTTGAGGAGTGTGAAAAACAAAAAACGGCGAAGCGATTCCGGAGAATCGCGTCGCCGTCTTGTGCGAGATCGATCCCGCGGAGGGAATCCAGGCCGATCAGACCTGGCTTACCCTCGCGCGTATTGAGATCAATGCTGAGCGGTGGCCTTGGTGGGCGCCTGGGGAGCAGGAGCAACCTTGGCAGGGGCCTGAGGAGCAGGAGCGACCTTCGAAGGAGCCGGAGCAACCTTCGTCGGGGCCTGCGGAGCCGGGGCAACCTTCGAAGGAGCCGGAGCAACCTT
>DAIDHX010000138.1 GCA_027451885.1 Planctomycetales bacterium | reverse complement strand
GACGCGGCGATCGATTTCAATGCGAGTCGGATCGGGGCAGGCGACGAAAGGGTGAGCTGGCAAGCCCCCCCTGAGCAAGCCGGCTCGATCGTGAGCCTCGATGCGCTCAGGAAGGGGGATCGAAGTCGCGCGCTGGCCGGCTACTCCGAGGGAGAAAGCGCGGACCTGTGCGTGTTTGCCACCGCCGACATCCACGCTCCCTCCGACTGCGACGCATTGTTCCTGCTGGGATCAAGCGGGTCGCTGATCGTCACGCTCAATCAGAAACCTGTCTCCGAATTCCTGGATCCCTCCGGCCGCGCTTTCGACCCCGGCGGCGATCTGATCAGGGTCAGGCTCAAAAAGGGGGCGAACCGAGTCGTTCTCCTTTCCCGCGAGGGGGTGGGATCCTGGCGTTTTTCTCTGCGGTATGCGCTGATCACGGCCCGCACCGGCTCAGGCAAAACGCCCGGCTCGCTCAAGGAACGTGCTCAGTTCGCGCTGGCTCATCCCGGTGATCCAAAAGCGGGCGAGCGGCTTTTCTTCGAGCCCGGCGGACCTGGTTGCTATCGCTGCCACGCGGCGGAACCTGGTCCCGCTCGGATCGGCCCGGATCTGCGCGCGATTGGATCGACCTACGACAGGCAAGCGATCCTCGATGCCGTGATCGACCCTTCGCGCGTGGTTGCGCCGAGCTACCGCTCGACGCTGGTCGCAACCCGCGGCGGCGGCGTTCATCAGGGAATCGTTCGAGCCGAAACCGCAACCGAGCTCGAGCTCGTGGGGTCTGACCTCGAGATCAAACGTCTCTCCAAGGCCGAGATCGTGGCCCGCAGGACGACGGCTCGATCGCTCATGCCCGACGGCCTCGTGGATGGCCTCTCAAATACGGAGCTTGCTGATCTGCTCGCCTATCTTTTGTCCCTGAAGTCGCAGCCAGGCATCCCCGGCTCGGCCGGCGGGACCGGCAACAAATGATCACGTTACGGACGCTCTGGTCTGTTCACAGAGCCCCCGGCCCGCTTAGATTACGTTGGGCCTGATTTTGGTAATCTGGACCTGTAAACGAAAGCGTTGCGCGAGCGAGGAGTTTTCCGACCGGCCATGATGATCAAAGCAACTGACATTCGACGAGGCATGGTAATCACGATGGAGGGCGTGAATTTCGTCGTTCTCGATTTCGCGCATCACACGCCTGGCAATTTGCGTGCGATGGTGCAGACGAAGCTCCGCAACATGAATAGCAACGCCCTCATTGAGAAGCGGTTCCGCTCCGTCGACCAGATCGAGGTTCCGTACGTCGAGACCAAGGAATTCGAGTATCTCTACTCGGCCGGTGACGAGCACGTCTTCATGGATGTGGAGACGTTCGATCAGTTGAGCTTTCCGCCCGATGTCATCGGCACGGTCATGAGCTACCTGTTGCCGAACACGAAGGTGATGGTGAAGTACATCAACGAGAAGCCGGTCTCGATTGAGCTGCCGGATTTCGTGGAGCTTTCGGTAACGGATACGCCCCCCGCGCTTGCGGGTGCGACGGCCACGAATCAGTACAAGGAAGCGACGCTGGAGACCGGACTCAAGGTGACGGTGCCGCCGTTCGTGAAGCCGGGGGAGCGGATTCGCATCGACACCCGGACCGGCGAGTATCTCGAGCGGGTGAAGTCCTAATCAGAGCGGCTTGATGACAACTGCGATCGCGAAACTGCTGCAGGATCTGGTTGCAATCCCGAGCGTCAATCCCATGGGGCGGGCGCTCGATCCGGATCTCTGCCACGAGGGGCGGGTCACATCGTATCTCGAGACCTGGCTCCGCGATCGCGGGATCGATTGCCGTCGCGATTCGGTTGCTCCTGGGCGTGACAACCTGCTTGCCCGGTTCGACGCGCCCGGGCGAGGTCCGTTGTTGCTCCTGGAGGTGCATCAGGACACCGTTCCGGTTGACGGCATGTCGATCCCACCGTTCGAGCCCACTCTCGAGCACGGCCGGCTCTACGGCCGGGGATCATGCGACGTCAAGGGCTCGATGGCAGCCATGCTGATGGCGTTCGAGCGCCTGGTACGCGAGCGCCCGCGGGGCGCAGCCTCCGTGATCCTGGCGTTTTCCGTCGATGAGGAATTCACCCACATTGGCTCCACGCGGCTGGCCGAAAGCCGGCTTGGTGCTGACCTGGCGATCGTGGCTGAGCCAACCAGCCTCGACCTGGTGGACTGCCACAAAGGCGCCCTGCGCTGGGTGATCCGAACCCGGGGCGTGGCTTGCCATAGCTCGTCGCCAGGCCGAGGCCGGAACGCAATCTACAGAATGGCCCATGTGATCCGCGCGCTTGAGACCCATGCAACCGCGCTCGAAAGTTCGATGCGCGACCCCATCCTGGGCCCGCCCACGTTCTCCGTTGGCCGGATTGAAGGCGGCCAGAGCGTGAACATCGTTCCCGACCTGTGCGAGATTGAGGTCGACCGCCGGTTGATACCCGGTGAGACGCCGCTCGACGCCATGATGCAGGTGCGGCGCGCGATCGAGAGCACCCTTGGCAACCTGGAGCTTGTGGAATTCGAGCAGCCCTGGGTGCACATGCCGCCGCTCGAGCGCAACGCGGGAGCCTGGCTCGATCGGCTTTCGAGCGCGGTGTCGCGGGCGACGGGCAGGCAGCCCCAGGTTCGGGGAGTTCCGTTTGGCACCGATGCCGGCCCGCTTGGTGCGTCAGGCACCCCGTGCGTGATCTTCGGCCCGGGGAATATCGACCAGGCGCACACCAAGGACGAATGGATCAGCCTGGATGAGGTGGATCAGGCCGCCGAGGCGTATTATCAAATGGCGCTCGGGCTCGGGTAGAACAGGATGCGGGCTCGATTCGAAAAACAGAATGGGGCGACCCACCGGGCCTCTCGAGAACTGCCCAGACTCATGGTCGCCCCGCGTTCGATCGTGAACTGGCCGGCCGGCTCAACCGATCAGAAGACGTCCAGGACGAAGTGATTCCCCTGGTAGAACTTCTTCTTGGACCAGTCATGCCAGCCGTGAGGATGGCGGAATAAACCGAAGATTCGGTAACCACCATATTCGTTGCGATAATACGGCCCCTGGATCTGAGGCAGGATCCGCTGTTCGCGAGGATAGCGATACCAGCCGTCGTAGAGACCGTTATACTCAAAGCCGTTCCCGGGAACTTGAGGCGGGACATACGGCCAATGCAGGTAGTCGGTCCAGTCTTGAGCCTTGGCTGACTCGACGCCGCCGAACGCCGTGAAGGCGAGGGCGAGGATCGAGGCCTTGAGCCATGAGAAGCGAGACACAATACACCTCCGTGTAGGGAGTGGGATCCCAAACCAAGCGAATATGCCACAGGAATCCAATCCAGGCGGCAGGCGACTGCGATTTCGTGCGGGAGAGGCGACGGATCATGCGGGATACGCGGGGCGGTCAAACTCTTTGGGGGCGAATCGGCAAGGCGCTCGCGGCGAGCCTTGCGTTGATGTTCATGCTGGGCCGGTCGGACGCCGGTGAAAAGGATGTCCACACGCCTGAGCAAGAGCGCTTGAAGGGGATCGTTGCGGAGCTGACTTCACCTGATTTTGCCGGCCGTAGCGGCAAGGGTGGGGAAAAGGCGGCCGATTACGTTGCCGGGCGTTTTCGAGCGCTCAAGCTCCCGGGGCTCTTCGACGGCGACTATTTCCAGAAGGTGCCGGGACTGAATGCGCATTCTCCGCCGGGCCGAAACGTGGGAGCGATTCTCAAGGGGCGCGAACAGCCCCGCGAGTGGGTTGTGCTCGCCGCCCATTTCGACCATCTGGGCGTTCGACGCGGGCGGCTTTATCCGGGCGCGGATGACAACGCGTCCGGCGTGGCGATGATGCTCGAGGTCGCCCGGTCGTTCGCCATGAGCCCAGCGCCCGGCCGAGGGGTCGCCTTCATCGGTTTCGACCTCGAGGAGATTGGACTGTTCGGCTCACGCTATTTCGTCGAGCATTCGCCGATCCCGCTCGATCAGATTTCTCTGTTCATCACGGCCGACATGATCGGCGGCTCGCTCGCGGGCGTCTGTCCCAACCATGCCTTCGTTCTTGGGTCGGAGCACGCACCCGAGCTGCGCCCCTGGATTCTCGAAGCCAAACACCCCGGCGACCTCAGCCTGGGAATCCTGGGCGCGGATCTGCTCCTGCTCAATCGCAGTGACTATGGACCCTTCCGATCTCGAAAGGTACCTTTTCTCTTCTTTACCACCGGCGAAAGCCCCAACTACCACTCGCCGCGGGATACGCCCGAGACCCTCGATTACCCCAAGCTCACCTCCATCAGCCGCGTGATCCACCAGGTGCTGGCTCGAGCGGCAAGTGCTCCCGAACGCCTGAACTGGCGCGATCAGCCCGAGAATCCCTTCGAGGAAGCCGTCGCCATCCGCGATGTTCTCGAAAAGCTCGAGGCCAACCGAGATCGGCTCCAGCTCGGAACCGCCCAGCTCTATGTCATCCGTTCAACGCTCAGCATGCTCAAGCCCATTGTCCAACGCGGCTCGATCACTCCAGATGAACGCGCACGCGTCGTTCAGAGCGCACGCATTGTGCTCCTGACAATCCTCTAGAGCTCTGTGGTGGTTGGCTCAGGGACGCTCACGCCGGGTGTTAGGCAGCTCGAATGGTGCAAGAAGCTGTTCGAGCTCAATCGCAGGAGACGGATCTGACCTGGGGCTTTCCGCCTGAGCGGGCGTAGGATTCACCCGGGCGGCCTGGATCCGCGCAGCCGCCTGATGCAACCACGCCTGATCCCTGGTGCGCTCGTCCGTGATCAAAGGCCCCGCGGGTGTATCCTCCACGATGCGCATCGAATCTCCCTCCCTGGCGATGAGCTCCCTCACCAGAGACTCCGCCTCGGCAAGATCCCCTTTGGCCCAGAGCACCTGAACCCGGAGCTTCAGGAGAGACAGTCGGTCCGCGCGATCTTCCAGACTCGGCCGGAGTCGCTCCAAAGTTTCGAGGGCGGAAGCATGGGCGCCTGCCAGGTATTCGAGCGTGATCCGGTTTTCGAGCTCCTCCCGTGATCCTGAGTGCGATTCGCCCTGCCTGGCGGATTGGCGGTCAAGGGCGAGCCCCAGGTTTGCAAGCCGGGTCATTCGTCCAGCAAGGTCAGGGCGCAGTTCCAGCTCTTCGGGCAAGGGCAGGGCAGAGAGCCTCGACTTCGCCGCGTCCAGCCCATCGCCCCGCGCCTGCCGCAGTAGACGCTCAATCCGACCAAGAAATAACGAACGCCAGGCATTGGCGGAAGTTGCATTGGGCACGATCGGCCAGGTGTCCTCGGTTGTCAGGTCGATCACGCCGACCAGCCCGGGATCGTGCACGGTTCCCAACCGAAACGCGGCCGAGACTCCGTCCGGAGAAAGCGCGAAGGACGTCGGAGCAAGGCTCGGGTCCAGCACGAAGAACCGTTTGAACACATGCCGCTCACGCGCGCTTCCCCAGATCAGGGCGCAATCGCCATTGGGCTGCCCGGCCGCCGCGAGGTAGCGGTCGCCGTCCGGGGAGAGGTCAAACGCGGTGAGCTCACGCAGGCCAGGCGCGTCGCGAGCGAAGCCGAGCTCCGCAATCGGGGTTCGAATGGGACCCGTCGGGATCGCCCGGAACAATTCCAGAAAATCGGCCCCGCGCCCCGTGGGCTTGCGATGCACGACAACCAACTCGTGGGGATTGTCTCCGAAACGAGGGGCCGAGCAAACGCCGCTGCTCATCACCCGGTGTCGCTCCGCGGAGATGCCCGCTCCCGTTCGCTCAACGTATTCCACCGACTCTCCTGAAAGCTCCGAGCTCAGGAAGGCGAGTACGGAACCATCCTGCGACCAGATCGGGGCACGCGCACGCTCGAGCAGACGTACGACGTCGCCTTTCTGGGCATTCAAGATCGCCACGGACGGAGTCCGAGCCGGGATGGTGACGGCCAGAAACACACCGTCGCCGCTCCAGGAGATGCTGCATTCGCCCCACTCCGACGTCCGCGGTCGCTCCAGAACCATCGAGCTCTGCACGACGAAGCGGCGCATCGGTTGCCGCACGCTCATCACAACAACTTCGAATCGCCCGCGGACGATCGGGCCAGGCGATTCACCGTCGCGAGGCACAAACCGGCCGAATGCGAGCAGCCGTCCAGTCGGTCCCCAGGAAGGCGCGGTGAGCGGCCAGGAGGATTCCTCGATGAGCGAGCAACGTCTGCTCGCGATCTCCGTTGCCCAGATTTGCTGGATTTTCGGGTTCGATGGCGATCCTGCCGGGGGGGGTTCAAGCCGTTCAATGGTCTGCCAGAAAGCAACCCAGCGACCATCCGGCGCCCAGGAGACGGGGGATCCCAGCGCAGGCGAGGCCGGCTGAGGCTGAGCAATCATTGCCAGGAGTAGAGTGCATGCAAATGCGTGCATCAACGGCCGTTCGACTCCATCCAAATACTTCGACGCGCGCCCGCGGTGGATGCGGCCCGCAACCGATTTCGAGCCGGAGAATCCAACCCGATCCTCAATATCTGAAGTATATTACGGAATCGATCGAGGTGAAAGCCGCCAAGGTTTTGACCCGACCCCGGCGCGTTGTAAGCTAATCACGAGCGGGTGATCGCTGACTGGGGCGATCGTCGGCCTTGCCGCGCGATTCAGACGCTCGCTACGATGGGTGCGGCAGGTGGGCTCAAGCTCGATCCAAACCTGGTCCCCATGCGTCGGACAACTCTGAACGACATCGAGGATTGCCATGCGCTTCGTCTTGATTGATCGTATTCTCGAAGTTCAGACCCAGGGGCAACGCCTGGGCGGGACGCAAACCTTTTCGTCGCCATGCCCTTCGCTGACGGCTGTGAAGAATCTCTCACTCGCTGAGGAATACCTGAGCGATCATTTCCCGGGATTCCCGGTCATGCCCGGCGTGCTGATGCTCGAGGCGCTCACGCAGGCGGGCGGGTGGTTGATTCGCGAGATGGAAGATTTCGCACACAGCGTGGTCGTACTCAAGCAGGCGAAGACCATCAAGTACGGCAGCTTCGTTGAGCCGGGACGCAGGCTCGAGCTGCGTGTCGAACTCACCTCATGCGACGGCGCAGAGTGTACTTTCAAGGGGTGTGGGATCATTGAGGGGCAGGAGATGGTGAAGGGCCGTTTCACCCTCACACGCTACAATCTGCGCGACCGCAATCCCTCTCTGCATGGAACCGACGCGAATATCGTGACCGGTCTGCGCGAGCTGCACTCGACCCTCCTCAAGGGATCGGTTGGTGCTCGGGCAATCTCTCGCAAGACGCTCCTGGCCGACACTGCCAAGCTTTCCTGATCCGCTTTCAGGCCGGAGCCCTCGTTACTCCCTCTCGTCCAGGGCAGCCGGTGATGGATTCCAAAATCGCAAATGCCCGGGTCAAAATCGTGGAGGAGACCAGGACCGTTTTCCTGGTCTCCGCCTACTTCATTTTTTTGCTCGGTTCCTTCACGTTGTACCGGCAGTTGATTCTGGCTGAGTACAAGGTCGACTACTTCCATTTCGGCTTCAACATCATCGAAGCGCTCGTTCTGGCCAAGGTGATCATCCTGGGCCGGATGCTCCATCTCGGAGAACGCTTCGACGATCGCCCGCTCATCATCCCAACCATCTACAAGACAGTCAGTTTCAGCTTTCTTGTGCTGGTCTTCACGACGCTCGAGCACCTGCTTTCCGGCCTCTGGCACGGGCACGGCTTACAGGAAGTGATTGGAAAGATCGTGGCCGAGGGGATCTGGGAAATCCTGGCGCGCGTGCTAGTCCTGCTGGTTGCCCTGGTTCCCCTCTTTGCATGCTGGGAAACGGGCCGGGTTCTCGGCGAGGGAAAACTGCTTCAGCTCTTCTTCAAAGGCGGCCAGGCGAACGTGCAGGTGGAATCCCGCCTCGATCAGGGGAATGAGCCGCCATCGCCGAAGCCAGACGCTTGATTCCGGCCACTGCCGCCGCGATTGAGCTTCAAAATCACCAGTTCGGGAACAGGGCTCGACACCAGGCCAGGTCAACGTCCTGGTCTCCGCGATGGATCTCGATTCGGGCGCTTGGCGTCAGCTTTTTCCAATGCCCCGGATCGCTGTCTTCACAGGCCACATGGTCGATCACCCCGAGCGCCTGACGCCGCGCTTGCTCGCGCGCGGGGCTTGCCAGGTTTCTTCTGCCACTACGTCGGCCATCTCAAGCTTCCCAGGGAAGACGGCCTCTACCCCATTTACGACGTGCGGCGATAAGTAACTCGTCAATGCGAAGGAAAACGATCGCCGCACGCATGCCTGCCTGCACGTTCGGGGTGTTCCACCTGGCGCGGATTCTCCGAATACGGCGACCGTTCGGATGAACTGAGACCCGAGCGGTCGGGATGGTGTTGCATCGAGTGGCGGTTTCGCGGATGATGTTCGGGGTTTTGACGTTCCGGGTTTCCCAGTTTCGATTAGGCCGAACCGGCCAGCCGAGATTGTCGCCCAGTTTTGCCTGCTGTGAAGTTCAACGAGAGAATCCGCCGAACTCTAAGGGGAAGGCGGATCGAGCTCGGGCGTTATACCGGAAACCCCCTGTACTTTGGGGATAAGGGCGATCCCACAAGTTTTTGAGGAAAACATGCCTACGAACGACGAGATTTACGGAAAGGTGCAGGCCACTCTGGTCGACGCGCTTGGTGTTGATGAAGATGAGGTGACACGCGAGGCGACCCTCCAGGGCGACCTCGGCGCCGAGTCGATCGACTTTCTGGATATCGTGTTCCGTCTCGAGCGGAATTTTGGGATCAAGATTCCTCGGGGCGAACTCTTTCCCGACAATCTCATGGCCGATCCGGAATGGGTGGCGGATGGCAAGCTGACCGCCAAGGGCCTGTCCGAGCTCAAGTCCCGCCTGCCGTTCGCGGACCTTTCCAGGTTCGAGGCAGATCCGGACGTCGAGCGGATCGGCGATCTTTACACTGTTGATATGCTGGTCCGATACGTCGAGCGGAAGCTCTCGGCCTGATCGTCGCCAGGGTGCGAGCGGACCCGAGCCTGTGGGATCGCCCGGTTCCGCTCGAAGCCATTGTGAGCCCAGGATCTTGGCTCGCAATGGAGTCCCGCAGCCGCTCCTGGCGTCTGCGACTTCCTCTGGAACTCTATACAGGCATTTGGGATGCGATGGATCTGGATCGATAAGTTCCTGGTCTTCAAGAGTGGCGAGTTCGCCCGCGCCATCAAGAACCTGACTCTCGCTGAAGAGCATCTGCACGACCACTTTCCCGGCTATCCCGTGATGCCAGCTTCGCTGATCATCGAAGGGCTGGCCCAGACGGGCGGAATCCTGGTCGGCGAAGCAGGTGGCTTCACGGAGAAGGTCGTTCTGGCCAAAATCCCCAGGGCGGAATTCTTCGGCGTGGCCTGCGCGGGCGATCAGCTCGTCTATGAGGTCACGCTCAAGGATCTGCGCAGCGAAGGGGCAGTGGTCGAAGCCAAGGCATTCCTGGATGGCGAATTACTCGCGGATGCGGAGATCGTCTTCGCCCACCTCGATAACTCTCGCGCCAACCAGATCTTTGGTCCCAAGAATTTCGTCTTCACTCAGCAGCTTCTGGGCGTGCTCGACCTTGCGAAGGCACGGCAGCGCTCGCGCGAAACGGAATCCTCGGGCGAGAGCGATCCTGAGTCCAATGGATCGCCTCATCAACCTGCGTCTTCAACCTGATCGTTTCAAACCCAGGATTGACGCTCCTCGTAGGTCACCAAGAGGCGGTCTTGGAAGGACGGAGCGTCTAGAAAATTCTGCGAACCCAAACAGATTGTGCCGCCAGAGTTGCCCACGAGCGTCATAATAATCAAGCAAGACTCTGTCAGAATTGAGATCGTGTACGACGGCGGAATTGACGTGGTTGTTATGATCGGTAGAGGTTCCGCCTGGTCCTTGATCGCAGAGTTGTGCCTGGTTCGGGTTCGCGTCAGTTAGATCGGCGAGTCATCCATGGTTGGTTCCGAACGCCGCGTGGTCATTACCGGTCTGGGACTGGTGACACCCCTGGGCGATAGTCCGGACACAGTCTGGTCCAACCTTGTTGCCGGTCGTGGCGCGGTCCGCAAGCTCGAATCGTTCCCGGTGGCGGGTTTGCCCTGCGAGTCCGCGGCGGAGATCGCTGACTTCGATCTCAAGAAATACACCCTGCCGCGAATTCCCTGGAATACGCTCAGGAAAAGCCGCAAGTACATGGCCCGCGACATTCAGCTTGCTGTTGCCGCGGCCCAGGCCAGCATGGCCGACGCCGGGTTGGCGGACGGCGGCGTCGATCCCACCCGGATCGGGATCGATCTGGGCGCGGGGTTGATCTCCAGCGAACTCGACGAGCTCGCGCCCGCGATCGAGCGCGCCTTCGAGGGGGGCGGTGGCGAGTTCAATTTCGCCACCTGGGGACGGGAATCGATCGGCATGATCGAGCCGATCTGGCTGCTCAAATACCTACCCAACATGCTGGCCTGCCACATCTCGATCCTGCTCGACTGCCAGGGGCCGAGCAATACGATCACCGAGGCGGACTCGTCCTCGATTCTGGCGATCACGGAGGCGGCCCGGATCATTGGGCGGGGCAAGGCGGATGTCATGATCGCCGGCGGCGCCGATTCGAAGATCCATCCGCTCAGCATCGTGCGCATGGCGCTGTTCAAGACAATGTCGAGCTGGCGTGGCGAGCCCGGAGGTTCCTGCCGCCCCTTCGATGAAGAGCGGAGCGGCTGGGTTCCGGGCGAGGGCGCGGGCATCCTGATCCTGGAAGAGCGTGAGCACGCGCTGGCCCGGGGCGCCCGGATTTACGGTGAGATCCTGGGCGGTGGGTCGGGTTGCGACGCGTGCAAGGCGGGCGGGCTCGATCCGCGAGGTGTTGGGATCGAGGTCGCGGTCGCGGCCGCGATTGAAGATGCCAGGCTCAATCCGGGCGATGTGGGGCATTACGCGGCCCACGGTTCGGCGACGCGACTGGGCGATCTCGCCGAGGCGCGGGGGCTTGGTCGCGTCTTCGGCTCGCGCGGCGTTCCGACCACCGCATACAAGGGCTACTGGGGCAACATGGCCTCGGGATCGGGCTCGGTTGAGCTGATCGCGAGCCTGCTCGCCGCCGGACGGGGAATGATCCCGCCGGCCCTGAACTGCGATGCTCCTGACCCGGAATGCGAACTCGACGTGGTTCAGAAGGTGGCTCGCCCCACGGCGAATCCCATTTTCGTCAAGGCGGGTGTAACCCCGCTCGGCCAGGCGGCCGCGCTTGTGGTTCGGGCCGAAAAGGCCGAGGCGGTCTGAACCGGCCGGACGGCCGAGCCTGGAGAGCTCGATCATGCGACGTGTGGTGGTTACAGGAATCGGAATGGTCACTCCCCTGGGGGCCGACGTCGAGTCGACGTGGCAAGCGCTCCAGGCCGGCGCGTGCGGCGTCGGGCCCATTACCCTCTTCGAGTCCCGCACCTTTCCCACCCGCATCGCGGCTGAGGTCAAGAATTTCCGCCTGGCCGACTATCTCGAGGACGGCGATCGCTGGATCGAACATTCGCGCAACACCAATTTCGCACTCGCCGCCGCGTCCATGGCCATGAAGGATTCCGGGCTTGAAACCGCGCAGCCGGCCTTCAATCCCAGGCGGTTCGGCGTCTATCTGGGTTCAGGCGAAGGGCAGCATGACTTCAAGCGATTCGTGAACCTGGTCCACGAGTCGACCCGCAAGGATCGGGTTGATTCGGCCGTTTTCACCCGCCGCGGTCTCGAGGAACTGCATCTCGTCCGTGAAGCCGAGCAGGAACCCGGCACGCCGACCGGACACCTTGCGAGCTTGCTGGGCGCGCAGGGTCCCAACTGCAACTGCCTCACCGCATGCGCAGCCAGCTCCCAGGCGATCGGCGAGGCCTTCGAGATCATCCGACGCGGCTCGGCCGACCTGATCGTCTCCGGCGGCACACATAGCATGATCCACCCCTTTGGCGTGACAGGGTTTATCCTCCTGACCGCACTTTCAACCCGAAATGACGAGCCAAAACGCGCCAGTCGACCCTTCGATCGCGACCGGGATGGGTTTATTCTTGGAGAAGGAGCCGGAATGCTCGTGCTCGAGGAACTCGAACACGCGAAGCGCAGAGGGGCGCGGATCCATGGCGAAATCGTCGGTTATGGTTCAACTGCCGATGCGTTTCGGATCACCGACAGCCATGACCAGGGCCGCGGCGCCATCGCCTGCATGAAGGAAGCGCTCGCGGAGGCCAGGGTCAATCCCTCCGACATCGACTACATCAACGCCCACGGCACGAGTACCAAGGTCAACGACTCCATTGAAACCCTGGCGATCAAGCGCGTGTTCGGCGAGCAGGCTTACTCCACGCCGATTTCGAGCACCAAGAGCATGATGGGCCACATGATCGCCGCGGCGGGAAGTGTTGAAGCGATCGTTTGCCTGCTCGCGATCCGCGACGGGATCATGCCCCCCACGATCAATCTCGAGAACCCTGATCCTGAGTGCGATCTTGATTACATTCCGAATGCGGCCCGGCGTGGAAACGTGGACGTGGCCCTTTCCAACAGTTTCGGGTTTGGCGGTCAAAACACCACGCTGATCTTGCGACGCTTCTCCCATTAGAACCGACACCCCCAAGCGACTCCGGGCAACGCCTAGCGGGTGGCGCCAAGACGGCCGCCCCGCCCGAAATGTTCGCAGGGATCGCGGAGGAATGCACCGGTGCCTGGCATGCCCGTGAACCTGCTCTCCCTGGCGCTCTCAGCCGTGGCCGCCGGCGTGTTTTTCGCCGTGGCGGCAATTGCTTACCTTGCCGTCAAATACACTCCCAAGATCGTGCGGATCTTCGAGGACCGCCCCGTCTTCATGCCGTTGCGCGTGGAGCCGATCGAAACCGGCGAGCTCGTCGGGTTCCCAGCCGACGATGGAGTCCGGCTCTCCGGATCCTACTTCAAGACGCGTACCCGGGAACGCGTGGGCGTGCTGGTGTACTGCCACGAGTTCCTGAGCGATCGCTACAGCTACAGGCCGTATGTGGACCGGCTTCGCGACGCGGGATTCGACGTTTTCACGTTCGACTTTCGGAATCACGGTGAGAGCGAGACCCAGCCGGATTACGAGCCTCTGCAATGGGTGTCGAATCGCGAGCAGGCGGATCTGAGCGGCGCACTTCGTTACCTCCGTTCGCGAGGCGATCGTGATCCCGCTGGATTTGGACTGTTCGGCGTCAGCCGGGGTGGGACTGCCGCGCTCTTCGCCGCCGCCGCCGAGCCCGACGTCTGGGGCGTCATCACCGATGGCGCCTTTCCCACTCGCGGCACCATGGTGCATTACATCGAACGCTGGGCTGAAATCTACGTCCGTTCCGAACGTTATCTTTCGCTGATCCCACGCTGGGTCTTCGAGATCCTGGCCTGGATCACGCGCAGGGAGTCCGAGCGCAGGCGAGGGTGTCGTTTCTTGAACGTGGAATCGGCCGTCTCCCGGCTCGCGCCCCGGCCCTGGCTCATGATCCACGGCGAGCGCGACGTTTACATCGGTCCCGAGGTCGCACGATCCCTTTTCTCCTATGGCAATGGCCCCAGGGAGCTTTGGCTCGTGAACGACGCCAAGCACAATCGCTGCCTCGAACGCAACCCCGCGGCCTACGCCGCGCGCCTAAGCCTGTTCCTGGCAAACTATGCGCCGCGACGGCCGCTGACAGCCGACCCCGTGGTGCAACCGGTCGCGGTCGAGATCGCCTCGTCCTCGACTCCCGTTGAGACCAGCCCTGTCCCAGCCTGACCGCCGTTACACGTTCGTGAGATCGACCGTGCTCAAAATCCTCTCCCGTTTTTTGGGCGCTCCCGTCGCCCGCCGCGCGCGGCGGACAGCCGCTGCGTTTCTTGCCGACGCCGCTCATACCCCGGATGTCCAGCGCGCCCTGCTCGAGAAGCTCATTCAACGCAATGCCTCGAGCCAGTTCGGCCGCGACCACCACTTCCACGAGATCCGCAACCACCTCGATTTCCGCAGGCGCGTTCCCCACGGCGGCTACGATCGCCACGAACCTTACATCGACCGGGTCCGCCAGGGCGATGTGCAGGCTCTTTTCGGGCCGGGCACCGAGGTGCTCATGTTCGCCCTCACTTCAGGCACGACCAACCGGCCCAAGACGATCCCGGTCACCCGCGAGTCGCTCGCGGACTACCGCGAAGGCTGGACGACCTGGGGAATTCTGGCGTTCGACGCCCATCCTCCCATGATGAAGGACGGTCTCAAGCCGATCCTCCAGGTGGCGAGCGACTGGCGCGAGCGCTTCACTCCCGCCGGCATTCCCTGCGGCGCGATCACCGGGCTCACCGCCCACATGCAAGGGCGGCTCGTTCGCACCAAGTATTGCATGCCCGCGGCCGCCTCCCGCATCAAGGAGATCGAGACCAAGTACTACATCGCGCTCCGCGCCTCGCTCCATCGCGACCTGGGCACCATCATCGCCGCAAACCCCAGCACCATCCTGGCCATCGCACGACTTGGCGATCGCCTCAAGGAAGTCCTCATTCGCGATATCGCCACCGGCAGGGTCGATCCTCGTTTCGATATCCCCGCCGAGCTTCGAAATGAGCTCAGACCCGTCCTCGATCGCAAACGCCCCCGCGCGGCTCGCGCGCTCGAGGCCGTCGTCAATCGCACCGGCCGCTTGCTGCCGAAGGATTACTGGCCAAATCTCCAGTTTCTGGCGAACTGGATGGGCGGCACGATGCGTGCCTATCTCTCGGGTTATCCTGAGTTCTTCGGCGATTGGCCGATCCGTGATGTCGGGCTGATCGCCTCCGAAGGCCGCATGAGCATCCCCATCGAAGATGGTACTCCAGCGGGAGTGCTCGATATCCGCCATCACTTCTTTGAATTCATCCCAGCCGATCAGGCCGACGACGAGAATCCTGACACCGTCCTCGCCCACGAGCTCGAGGAAGGCAAGGATTACTCCATCTTGATGACGACCTCCGGCGGCCTCTATCGCTACGACATTCATGATCTCGTGCGATGTCGCGGCTTCGTGGGCCGGGCCCCTTTGGTTGAGTTTCTGAGCAAAGGCGCGCATTTCTCAAGCCTGAGCGGCGAGAAACTCTCCGAGCACCAGGTTGTGGCCGCGGTCGAAAGCGTCCAGCGTACACTTGGGCTCAGGCTGAATTCCTACCTGCTCGTCCCAGAGTGGGGCGAACCGCCGCGCTATGTGCTCTTGATCGAGGAAGACGATCTCACGCAGGCGCAGGGGCAGGAGATCGCGAGCCGGCTGGAAGACGCCCTTCGGCAGCAGAACGACGAATACGACAATCGCCAGCGAACACTGCGTCTGGCCCCCGTCGCCGTGCAGGCAGTCGCGAATGGCTCCTGGGCCGAACTTCAGCGCAGGCGGCTGGCGCGAAGCGGTGGCACCGTTGAGCAGTACAAGCAGCCCCATCTTTCTTCGGATCTTGAGGCCCTCTCAACGTTTCGCCGGCTCGAAAATGCGATCTGAGCGGGCAGACTCGCCTTGATCGCCACGCCGTTTTCTGTTACCGCCTCATCCTGGAATGCGGGCGAGTTTGCGCGCCCGCCTGCCGATGATCGAGAAAGAGACAGCTCGATCCAGGTGAGAGTAGGACCAGGCGGCAATTTGGCCAAAACAGGCAATCTGGTGGCCTGGCCTGGTTGAAATCGATCGTCGATGGGAACGAGGGACGATTGCAATCCCCAGGGAGGGGAGTCTCGGCCATGGCATTTCAAGGAATCAAACGAGAGGGCCAACGGCGCGGGATTGCGGCCGTGCTGGTTTCCGCGGGGCTGCTGTGGCAGGCCGGTTGCGCGGAGTTGCCTGGGTTGAGGTCCGTCGGGGCTTCGCGGCCCACGTTGCGCTCGCTCTGGGACCGTAACAAGGAAGCGCCGGCGGCGGGCGCGGATTCGTACGCGCTTGCCATGCATGCCAACGACGGCAAGAAGGCCAGTTCGCCGCCGGATGACGCGCAGGGTCCGGCGACCCGCAACGACGTGGTGGATCGCAAGCGGGGTGAACCTGACCTTTCCTACCCAGGCCCAGCGGCGAGGCGTCCGCCCGCGGAGCGCGTTGCGGAAGGGTCGCGGCCGGATCGACCACGATCCCCAGCGGCTGCCCCCGAGCGGGACCCAAACAAGATCGAGGTCACACTCGGCCAGCCCACCGCCTTGCCCTCGGCCGACGCCAATCTCCTCGCCGCCAGCCGCGTTCCTGATCGCTCCAGGCGTACCTGGCACGGTGAAGGCTCGGAACCGACTGCGCGGGAATCGCGCACCGAGGTCGCTGCATCCGGGCTGGTGCCCTCGGCCACGCCCGCGCTCGACCTGGGCGCAACGCCCGAGCCCATGACGGATCGATCGCCGAGGCGCTCGACCAGTCCCACAACCGCAGCCAGGACCCAGGGCCGGAACCGATCGACTGCCCCCAGCAGCCAGGAAATCCTTGCCCGCGTTTCCCAGGCCATCGATCGTCTCAACGCCTACCAGGTGCAAATGACCCGAAGCGAGCGTGTTGGCAACACTCTCCAGCCCGAAGAACGCATCCTCTTGTCAATCCGCCGTGAACCCCGCGCTGTGCGGCTCGAATGGGAAAACGGACCGAGCAAGGGTCGAGAGGTCATTTACTCCTCCGCCATCGATCAGAGGACCTTGTTCGTGCACATGGCCGGCAACGGCCTGCCGCTGCCCACGATGAAGATTGCCGTGGATAGCCCCATGGTGCGCAAGAACAGCCGCCATTCGATCACAGAAGCGGGCTTCGACGTGATGCTGAAAGAATTGCTGCTCGCGGACTCGAACGATCCTGGAGCCGTGGTCTACAAGGGGCTGGTGAATCTTCCAGGCGCGAACGGAAAGGCTCACGAGTTCGTGCATCACACGCCCAACAACGAAGACTGGACCGTCGCAATCGACCCCGCCAGCTATCTGCCGGTCCATGTCGAGGCCCGGGATCGAGCCGGCAATCTGATCGAGCGATACCATTATTCCGGGCTCAAGCCGAACCCCGACAGCCTGAACGTCGCCGATGCCTTCGATCCCGACAAGCGTTGGGGACGCTCGGATGGGGTGCTCTCACGCTTCGCCCGGGCCGCTCTCTCAGGACCCGCCAAGGACTCCACCACCACGCGTTGACTGCCATTTCCAGTGGCGTTGACCGCCGCCGTGGCGTTTCGGCAGCATCGGAGCAAGTTCTGAGAAATAATTGTAACCTGCTCTATTGAAAGAGGTTCGCTTCATTAGGTCTGATAGAATGAGGTTAACGACGAATTCCGGCGCGCATCCTGCATGCTACAGTTTTGCAGTGTGTTCTTGAGCATCCAAGAGCTGATTGGCCATGGCGTCGGTCCATCCCTATTCGATCCTGATCACGGACGATGATCCCGCTGTCCGGGAGACATTGCGGGAGATCGTCGCCCCCGAGGGTTATCACACGCTGATGGCCCACACGGGCGAGGAGGCTGTGGATCTGATCCGCAGTCACGATGTTCATCTTGCGCTCATGGATATGCATCTCCCGCGGCTTTCCGGCCTGGATGCGCTCGCGCTCGCACGCCAGTTTCGCGCAGCGGTTCCCGCGATCCTGATGACGGGAGATTGTGACGACAACTTGCTCCGCCGCGCCCTCTCCGAGCACACGTTCTGCGTGCTCACGAAGCCGGTTTCGCGGCATCGCGTGATCTACGTCGTCCACAAGGCTCTCGAGAAGTATTACAACACGTCAACAGGTCGAGTATGCTCGGCTGATCATGATTCGTTCGACCGCGGTGATGGGCCTGTTGATCCTCGCAGCTTCGGCTGTGGCGCGGGCTCATGACATCCCCAATGAGCGCGTGGACCGGGGAATTCAGCTCTCGCTTGCGCCTGGCTCGCTTCGAATCGACTACGAGGTGAGCCTCTCAGAGCTGACGCTCACCCAGGATTTGCGCAGGCTCGCCGCCGAGCTTCCTCACGGGGGCGCGGAAGAGTGGTTCAACCTTTACGGTCAGACCCTGGGGCCGCTCAACGCCAGGGGTTTCTTGATCGAGCTCGACGGCGAGCCCGTCGTGGCGCGCTTCGAAGGCTTTGAGCTCGACGTCAAGGAACATCCCCGATACACGTTCCACTATCGGGTCGCGCTTCGATCCTCGGGCAGGTTGGCGTTCAAGGACCTGAATTACGTCTCAAGCCAGGGAACGAGCCGGCTTGCACTCAACGCAGAGGGCGGTGTGAAGCTGGTTGATTCGCCGGCGCCGGACCTGCTCGAAAGTGTTCCGGTCGTCCCAGTCTGGCAGCTTTCCGACGAGGAAGAACGCGCGACCCGAGAGGTTCGCGTGCGCTACCTGGCGGACGATCGTCGTGTGGCGAAGACGCTCCAGCCGCTTCCACGTCAGGAATCGAAGCCGGCGCGGGCGAGCGTGGGCTCTGGTGTCGCGCCGGCGTTTGGCGGGCTCGGAGAGCTGCTCGATCGTGCGCCCGCCGGATGGTGGCTCACTGCGCTGCTGGCAACCTGTCTGGGAGCGCTCCACGCGATCCAACCCGGGCATGGCAAGACGCTCGCCGCCGCGGCGTCGATTGCCCCGGAAGCCCGCGCGCTCGATCCCGTCATCCTGGCGGCATCGGCGGGATTCGCACACGCGGCCGTCATCCTGGCGCTCGCACTCGGGCTCTGGATCACGGGCGCAAGCTCGGTGGCGGGCTTGCATCGCGCGCTAACAGGCATCGCCGGTTTCGCCATTGCCGCGGCGGGCTTCTGGCGGCTCGGACGCTGGGCCGGCGGCCACAAGGGTCATAATCACCGCGTGAACCAGGCGAGCGGGCGGCTCGGCACAATCCTGGTTGGTCTTGCCGCCGGGATTGTTCCGTGCTGGGAAGCGGTGGGTATCCTTCTGCTCGCCGCCACCCTCGGTCGATTGCCGCAAGGGATTCTCCTCGTGCTGGCCTTCAGCGCGGGGACAACCCTGGCCCTGATCGCCGCCGGTTGGGCCGCCTGGCGAATCCGAGCCCAGGCTCGGCCGTCTCGTTATGGTCGTCTCGCAGGCTTCGCCTCCGCGGCAAGCGGCCTGGCCGCCGCGGGCGTGGGGCTCGTTCTTTTCCTCGGCTAGGCCGGCCCGCTCGACGGGTTGATCTTCTCCGGAGCCTGGAATGTCCCTGGCAAAGCTCACCCTTTTGCGCGTGGCGGTGCCGCTCAAAAAGGTGATTCGCCACGCCTCGTTCGAGCGATCCGTCAGCGAAAACCTCATCGTCCAGGCAAGCCTCAAGGATGGATCGGTCGGTTACGGCGAGGGTGTCCCGCGGCCTTACGTCACAGGCGAGACCGTCGAGACGGCGTTTCGACTGCTCGAACGCCACGACTGGGCTCGGGCGATCGGCTCGCCCCGCGATTTTCCCGAGCTCGTGGCTCGGCTCAGAGACTTGCAAATCGCTGAGATCGAAGACGACCCGCGCGGCATGGCCGGCAATGCCGCCCGCTGTGCGCTTGAGCTCGCCCTCCTGGATGCTTACGGGCGCAAATTTGGCCGCTCGGTCGGTGATGCGGTGGAGATCGGGGCACAGGCTGGGCTCGCGCTTCACCCACCCTCCCGTGTCCGCTACAGCGGCGCAATCACCTCGGAATCCACACGCGGCGAGCTCGTTTCCGCCGTCAAGATGCGGCTCTACGGCTTTCGCCACGTGAAAATCAAGGTCGGCACCAGCGGGCAGGACGACGGCAAACGCCTGCGCAGAATGCGCAAAATCCTGGGATCCCAGGTCGATATCCGGGTCGACGCCAACGAGTCGTACGACGCCGCCGAGCTGATCGACCGCGCCCGTGAGCTCGCCGTCGCGCGGCCCTCCGCACTCGAACAGCCCATACCGCATTCCCAGATCGATTCTCTAACCGACCTCCGCCCAAAACTCGGCATTCCAATCATGCTCGATGAGTCGCTCTGCGGTTTCCCCGACGCCGTACACGCACTCGAGCACGAGACTGCGGACATCTTCAACGTCCGGCTCTCCAAGTGCGGCGGGATCTTGCCCTCGCTCCGAATCCTCGCGTTTGCAGCCCGATCAGGTCTCGCCGCGCAACTCGGCTGCCATCCCGGCGAAACCTCGCTCCTCTCCGCCGCTGGAAGACATGTCGCATGTCGCCTTCCCAGCCTGCTCTACGTCGAAGGCTCCTACGACCGCCACGTCCTGGCTCGCAATCTAACCCGGCAGGATGTCACCTTCTCCTACGGCGGCAAGGCTCTTCCAATCACTGGCCCGGGCCTGGGTGTCGATGTCGATCCCGATCAGCTCGCAGCCATGACCGAAGAGACCCGCGAGATCCTCTATGATTGAGCCCCAGATCAGCCAGTTCACCGCCTCAGACGGCTACTCAATTCACCTGGCAACCTGGCAACCCACACAACCGCCACGCACCATCGTGGTGGTTCTGCATGGCGTCCAGAGCCACGGCGGATGGTACCATCGGCTCGCTCAAACGCTCGCGCAAGCCGGGTTGCTGGTCGCTTTTCCCGATCGCCGCGGATCAGGTGCAAACCCGCGCGAACGCGGCCATGCACCCTCCGCACGCAGACTGATTCGGGACATCGTCGAGCTCATCGAAACGCTCAGGCAGACCTATCCCGGAATCTCGGTTGCGCTCGCGGGGATAAGCTGGGGCGGCAAGCTTGCGGTCGTCACCGCCGCCAAGCGCCCGGATCTGATCGATCAAGTTGCCCTGATCTGCCCCGGTCTACACCCCCGCGTCGGGGTCTCACGCAAGGAACGCATCGCCATCGCATGGGCATTTCTGTTCAACCGCCGCAAAACGTTCCCCATCCCGCTCGCCGATCCTGCCCTCTTCACAGATGATCGCCACTGGCAAGCCTTCATCGCCAGCGATCCCCTGAGCCTGCGCAAGGCCACAGCCAGCCTGCTCGCCGCCAGCGTGCTCATCGACGCAATGGTCGCACGGGCTCGAGCACGCTTAAGAACGCCGGTTCTGCTTATGCTAGCGGGACGGGATCGAATCGTGGATAATGCGCGAACCCGAGAGTACTTTGATCGCATCCAATCCGTCGATCGCGTGCTCGTGGAATATCCCGACGGATGCCATACCCTGGAGTTTGATCCCGACCCGGATCGCTATGCACACGACCTGATCGCCTGGCTCGATCGATAACCTCATCTTCACCACATCGAGGGAACACCGATCATGGAACCGACCAAAAAAGAGCTGCGTGAGATCAAGCGAGCGATGAAGCGGGCGGGCTCCCAGCGCAGGCGCAGAACGTGGAAGCGCGAGTTGATCGAGAATCCTGAAGAGGCGCCTTATAGCGCGCCTGACTTCGGCCGTTACTCCACCGCGCATCTCAACGGTCTGGACCGAGGCCCGCGGCGGAGCTAACGCGGCCGAGGATCATTGCGGATTCGGCGTACTCGGCTCCGAACTTTGGGCTGGTTTTTCGCTCGGAGTCGCCGAGCCCGGCTGTGCTTTCCTGGCGGTTGAGCTCTTGGTTGATGCACGCGACCGGCTGCGGGTGCGGCTTGAGGTGCGCTTTCTGGTGGGCGTGTCCTCGGCGGGAGCACCTGCGTCCGGCTTCAGGACCAGAGAGAGCGAGTTGATGCAGAAGCGCTTGCCGGTGGGCAAGGGTCCGTCGTCAAACACGTGCCCAAGATGGGCCCCGCAGCGCCTGCATTCGACCTCGATTCGCGGCTCGAGTGCCGAGTAATCAGGCAAGTAAGCCACAGCGCGGGCGTTATACGGTTGCCAGAAGCTCGGCCAGCCTGTCCCCGAATCAAACTTGTTCCGTGAGCTAAACAAGGGCGCCTTGCAGCACACACAAACAAATGTGCCGCGGAAGTGCCCGGTTGCATACTTGCCCGAGAATGCCGGTTCGGTCGCCTTGTTCCGCGTGACCTCGTACTGGTCGCGCGTGAGGACTTTCCTCCACTCGGCATCGGTCTTCCGCACAAACTCCGGCTCGGATTCCGGCCTGGTCTTGGACTGGTCCTTCTTGCTGGTCGACCTGGCGTCCGAGGCCGCCTTGCCGTCCGGGGACGTCTGTTGTTTGCGAGCGACCTCAAACGGGTCTTGCCAGCAATAGGCGGGTTGGGGAATCAATCCGAGCAATGCAATCGCAAGCAGGATCGGCGTGCGCGACATCGCAATCTCCGCGAAGAGGGAGCGGGATCAAGCCGACGGCAATCTCTTTATTCTGTCGTTTTTGACCGCGGTGGCAAGGGGGGATCGTGCACGCAACGGGCGTATCACCCGGCCCGTCACCCATCGAACACCCTGACATTGCGGCGTACGCGGCCTTCGGATGCCTGAGGTAATTCCAGACGATATCAGGGCGTCGCTGGGTCGAGCGCAGGTATCCGCGAACTTGCGAGATTATCTCAGGGCGATCCTTCGGTCGTCGCCTGCCCACGGCGTTCGATTTCACGTCGTTGTTGAGCAACTCGTCCGGGTTGAGATCCGGGCTGTACCCAGGCAATTGAAAAAGACGGATGGCATCCTCGTGGCGTTTGACCCAGCTCGCAACCTTTTTCGATCGATGCACCGGGTGGCCGTCGACGATCAGGTAGACCTTGCGAGGGCTCTGCCGAACCAGACGCCCGAGAAACTTCAGGAACACCTCCGCAGTGAATCGCTCGCTGAAAACCAGGAACGCCAGCCGGCCTCGTCCCGTGACCGTCGAGATCATGTTGCAGCCGAACCGCTGGCCGGTTCCGGGCACCGCCGGAGTCTGCCCGCGACGGCCGTCGCTCGTGCCGGTTTGATGGTCCGATCGCAGGCCCATCTCGTCTCCCCAGTGGATCTCGGCCTTCTCGAGCCTGGCCTCGCGCCTGATCGCGGGATACGTCTGGTCGAGCCACCGCTTCACGGCGACAGGGTCGCGTTCGTAGGCCCGCCGCACAGGCTTTTGCGGCGTGAAACCCCATCGCTTGAACAGCCGGCCAACCGTTCACACCGAGAGTCGCAGGCCACACCGCTGCTCGATCAACTCCCCCACCGCCTCACGAGTCCAGAGCGCGAATGGAAGTTTCAACTGGTCGGGACAGCGATCGGTCATCAGACGCACGATCGTGGCGGCCTGGTGCCCCTTCAGCCGCGGCTCGGGCTTGCGGCCCCGTTTCTTGAGCCTCAGCGCCGCCTCGCCACCCTGGCGGTGCGCCTTCAGCCAACTGTGCAGCGCCGTGCGACCGACGCCGAGGGTTCTGGCCGCCTCCGCGACCTTAAGCCCCTGTTCGACAACAGCCCGCACAACGCGATGGCGAAGATCCTCGAGCGCGGCGGGCGACAACTTTCGGGCATCAGTGGTGCTCATGGACAGTATACGTTACAGCCAGCCAATATGTCCGATATTGAGTGCTCTGGTAAGTAATTTTCGATCAGCCTACGATCGTCACTTACGCCTGCTCTGCTTCATTACCGATAGCCGGGAGTTCATCATCCAGTTCGACGATCTGGAAATCGGCCACACTGTCGATCCGATTCAACCTCGGAAGCCGTGCCAGGACCCCTCGGAAGCTGACAATTTCACTGCTCAAATGAGCTGAGCCGGCCAAGGCGTAATCATCCGCGTTAAGGTCAGCTTTCGCGCGGAGTTCCTCTCCTTCATCGAACAAGACGAAGCGAACTTCACCGGAAGGCTTTCTGGACCCGACAGAGGACTGACCGCGAAGTTCGTCAACGAAGCCGAAGAAGCGATCGACCTTTGGTCTGGGTGCCGATCGCAATCTTGGCGCGAGTCCTTCGGCAACCTCGAAAACCTCCTGCGTCAACTGAACTTCTCGCCGCCATCCGCCTTCAGTTGGTGCAAGGGCACGCGACCATGAGGCTGAGATATTCAGGAAAGCTCGCTCGCCCGTCGGTCGGAGGAGTAGGAGGGATTCACAAAGGTTCGCACTGATCCCTGGATGGCGCGTCTGGTCCTCGAGATCGTCGATTTGCATCCGCTCGGCTGCGTGGGAGAGGTCGGTGAGCGATTGCATGAGCGATCTGGTCACGCGGCGAGAGAAAGGCTCACCAGCCGGCCCGAGCAAATCCGCTCCGAGGTCAAGCGGGCAGGCGACCGTTAAGACGAAGCTCCCGCGTTGTGTCTGGCCGAGGCGGCATCGTGAAATGAAGTCCTCCGCCTCGCTCCGAGACATTCGTGGATGATACTTTCGCGGTGAAAGAACGCTGTGAGCTCCGGAGAGGAGGGCCTTTCTGGTCCCATCGATCATGCGGACAGCATGATCGAGTGAGAGGTTTCCCGCCTCCGCGTCCGGGCTGAACTCGCGGAAGCAAAGGATGTCCGCCGGAGGCAACAGGAGATGGTTAAGAATCTCCTTCGCTGGTCGTTGCTCAAACTCGGCGAGACGTTCGATCGCCTCTGCGGTGCGAAGGCCATAATCGTCGAGCCGCTCATCCTGTGGAACGATCAACTGGCGAAGGGGGGCATTGGGGTTTTGATAAACCGCGATTTTCCCGTTGACGCCCTCCACGCGTCGCCAACCCATGCCTTCCGCATATACGCGAACCGCGCGGGGGGTGACGAGGCGGGTCAAGGAGTCTGGCAGTTGGTCGAGGTCATGCCGCATAGGGAATTACCTCCAGCCGCGAGAAACGCGTCATGAGGTCCGTTAGCCCCACGGGCGTTAGGAGGTTTTGGTCGGGGACATACACGGTCTGATTCGTCTTGTTCTCTGTCGCGGGCGCACCCCGAAGGCTGACCCAGTGAACGCATCGCCTGGCGACGAGGGTTTCGTGGGTGACTTGAAGCCACTGCGCGGGATCTCGCGGTAGCCTCAGGACGAGAAGCAACCGCGGGGAAGCGACCTCTTCAAGCCGCAGCTTATCGTAGTGCGGAACGGCCAAAGGGTAAGAGTAGCGGCCTTCACTCTCGCTCAGGTCGCGGTAGGTTGCTTTTATTTGAATATCAATTGAAAACGAAGTCAAAACCGAGTCATCGGCCAGCTTGCGTCCGTCTTCCGTGATCGTCGCATCAACCCCAGCCCCGTCCAGGTGACGATTACGATATTCGCACGAAAACCCCGCGCTCGATGCCACGGCATGCAGGTAGGCATAGCTGAGTTCAGCCTCGATGTTTTGCTCGGTCAGCATGAATCTGCTCGTGCTCCAAGTCGGGCCGGAGTTGGTATTTATGCTTAAATGCGCCGTCGCCGGGACATCAGGTCCCCAGGTCCTCGCTATCGCCTTAATCGCTTGAGCCGGGATCTCGTATCGGCGGACACCTTCGCGGGCTTTCACTGGGTGTAAAAGGCGTTGGAACGTTTCTGAATTTTAACAAGTCGGGGCGAGGATCCAACCAGGTCCCAAACGACGTAAAGCCAATAGCTGGCGCCTCGTGTCTGGGGCCTTGATCCACTCGCTGTGATCGAGTTGGATCGAGTTTCCGGAGGGGTAGCCCTTAACCTCGATACGGCGGACTTCGATGAGCCCAAACCGAGGATCGGCGACACGCCACGCCCGGTAGTCGAATCCGAGCAGCTTTTCGAGGGCGACGCGCTGAGTGAACTCACGAGGGAATCCTTCTGCGACGAGGTCTTCGACGATGAGCTTCTCGGCCGCAAGTTCCTTACGGCGGCGTGATTCGGGGCCAAGATCGATTGAAGGTCCTGAAGAAGTACCCAAATGCCGAATCAGTGGTCGTAGAGCCAGTAGTGGACAGATTATCAATGACCGAAAATGAAGTCAACAAACGATCGGGTGAAATTTTTTGAGTTCGCCAGCCAGTTACCTGGGTGTCTTATTCTGCTATTCTCTATGGCTGCACGGAGGAGGCACTACAGGAGCTTGTCACGATCTGGCACCGCCTGACGCCGGATGTCAGGGCGGCAATCATGGCCATGGCACGATCTTGCCGACCGGTTGAGTGAGTGAGTAGCTCGTGTTGCGACCGCCAGCCACACCCTCATACGAGGACCGGATTTTGAGTCCGGTACTTCTGCCATATACGTGGTATTGGAAACACGTTGAAGTGATACTTAAAGGCCTTAGTCGCAAGGCAGTTACGATGCTGCCCTGGCGCACCTACATTGTAGTGACATCGCTCTGATATTGCCAGTCCTGTTACCAAATTGTTACCAGATTGCCCCCACAGTCGCATCGTTAGTCGTTCCAGTCATTTGTCGAAGATGTCCATCTCGTAGAACGTGGACACGTTGGCTGAATCGCCTGATCGCTCAGGGGTACTGGAGGACGGGGCACTCCATGAGTCTGTCGCGAACTCGCACCGCCTGACGCCGGAAGTCAGCCAGAGAAGCAATCACGACGTTGGCACGAGCTGCTCAAAAACGGTTGCTGCGATTCGTCGAAACCGGTCGCGCATTTCAAATAAACAATCGGAAGTCGTACGCTCGCGGGTGAAACGGTTGAAGAAGGGACCCAATCCTAGCGATCTCGTTGGAAGATTGGACTGTGGCGGGCAACTTGGTATAGAGGTCGAATGTGTTCCAGTTCATCTTAGACAATCCGAGAATCTCTTCGGCGAGCTCGCGCAGATCGGAATCCCCACAATGCCGTCGTATCAGTAGCGGGGCCGGGATGCGGCGCTTGCCCTGATAGTAGCGTCGCCCGCTGCTGATGGCTGAAGTTACCCCGTGTACCCACATAAGCGCAGAATAATCGTCCAGCCGCACGACGCTACCCCGCCGCACAGGGTAATTGTCCTCGTGAAGATTTCCTTTTGCATCGACACTTGAAGCGATATATCGCAGCGTGTCCTCCACAACCACTTCAAGCATCTCAACGTGAGGCACGCCACTCAGCCCGTCGCGGAGCCCATTTTGTTCGTCCCTCGTGAAGTGAGTTCTTTTGTGAATGACGACGCGATTGGGCAAGGCAGATCGCGACTCGAAGAACAACTCCCGGATCTGCTCGCCAATTCGTCGTGCGTCATCCCGAGAAAGAAACGGGTTCTTACCAAAGAATACTGGATTCTCAACGTGGCTCAGCCTGTACTGGAGCCCTTCGCCTCGGGAGCTATAAATATGGCTGCATCCCATCACGACATGCTGCCCGCGTTCCCGTGTATTATCGACACTCATGCCCAGGCCCACGAACGCGCTGTCGCGGTCTAGACCATCAAGCACCCAGGGAGTGCGCATAGCTTTCACGTAGAACGCTAGGGAGAGCCACCACCACACACGGCATTGCATTGAATCGGACAATGTGCTCTGGTCCAAAAACTGCGTGCCGATGCCGCGTTGGACGCTGCTCGCCTTGACGAAGTCGTGTACGTCGAAGCGCTCCGTGTCCGAAACAAATCCGCGAAACTGTGACCAGCGCGCTGGGAAAAAGATAAGGACGACATGCGGCGAGTAGGAGGCTTGGAGCATGTCGATGCAACGGTTGATGTTTCTTGCAACCTCCAGGGCATTAGCTCGGTCGTCAGTGCCGGTCGCTTCGGGGCAGACTGCCCAACCGTTTGTCCCTGGATCGGGGGGGATCAAATCAACACCGAATGCCTTCCTAAACCCAGGGAACGTGGGAAGGTAATCGGACTCCCCCTTGCCGGGCCGAATCTGGCTAACGGCATTCTGAAGGTAGGATTGCAGGTGCTTTGTTTCGGCCTTCGGACAGACGACTCCGAGGCGAATCTCGGAGCTAACTTGAAAGCGGGTCAGCGGATAATCGAAGGGCCGGTTGTTGAGGATGCCCCGCACAGGATGCGGGTCACGGGTCGTTGACGAACCGGACTGGTTAGAGAACAAGAGGCCGGGTTCGCTGATTTCTATTCCACGTTGCTTGAGCAACGGTCGGAAGCGTGGTTGCACTGTAATGGCGGGAATGTTCCTTTGACCGCAAATTTCGGCAAAAACGGGTGCTCTGCGGATCAGGAATCGGAATGCGGAGGCACACGAAGGCGGGTAGTCGTACGGTTTCTGGGCTGCATCGGTTGGAAACAGGAGTTGACGCCATTCGTTTACAGCGTCGTTGAACTCCTTGTTGTGTTGGTAACCGAGGATGCGAAACTTAAGAACGTTCGCCGCCTCGCGGGGCGCGGCTTCGCCCGAGCACGTCAGCACCTTCAGGGAAGGTTTCATAATCAGGAACGTGCGCGTATCGACTTGACGCAAGGTCAGATGGACGGAGTTAAAGACTGAGTAAGTTTCGCCGTCCAGCCTCTCCTGCCTAACGGAGTTGCTTAGCCACAATTCACGCGATCCGTCGGATTCTACGCCGGTCGCGTGAGCCATACTTCGAATTAGTGCCTCGCGAAGCAGTGAGGTGATCGCTCCGTCGTGCTGACGGAGGTTTCCGGCGAATAAAGGAGTGCGTTGTGGACGGTCTTTGATGTTGGTTCCAAAGCACGCCTGGATCTCGTCAACTGCCCCCAGGGCGAAAATCTGGCCTTTGAAGGGGACGGCAACGACATCCTTCCCTCTTGTCTGGTCGCGCACCCAGCGCCAAACACCGGAATCCGGCCAGGACTTCGGTTCAAAGGCGATGGCTTCCGAGGGGCACTCGATCTCGAAAGCATTGCTTTTCAGAATCGCTACGGGATGGTCGTTTTCGATTCGGAAAGGACTACGACTAGGGCCGGTCGCGCCTGCGTTCTGAGCGATAAGCTGAGTTACCCGTTCTTGAGCAGGCTGATCGAGGCAGTGGAGCGCCAGTCGGACCATGAGATCATCAAAGCCCTGGATCGGAACCAGATATGCCGTTCGTCCGTGAGACCGCGCATGGCGGATAAGGCTTCTAACCGCGGGTGCGATGTTGTCGGCGTCTTGCACGCACCAGTAAAGAGTTCCGGGACCCGTTCGGCCGTAGGCGTCCTTAAACGCATTCATGACCGATGTATCGCGTCCGCTGTAGCCGCAGACAATCGCAGGAGTATTTTCGAGTGCACTAATGAGTGCTCTCTCAAGTTCCTCTTGTTGCTTTTGTAGTTCGGTCGTGGTGTTCTTTAGAGCGTCGTAGCGGTAGTCGCCGTGCAGCGAAACGATCAGTAACTCGCCCGAATGAGCGGCGCGGACCGCGCGATGCGCTGAGTCGATCCCAACCTCGATCGGGGATATCGTTTGTCCGGCGAGGGCACGGCTTGTTAACTGATCGAAATTGGTGGTCCAGACGGAACGGATCAGTCCTTGTGTCGCAAGTTCTCCTACCATCTGGTAGCCGAGATGCGGCCTGGCCTGTCTGACCTTTTCCTGAAAATAGAGCCTACGGCTCGCCGGTATAGGATAGCAAGCCTCGATGAAGACGCTGTATTCGTTCGCGTCGCCAGCTTGTGGGTAAAGCCCCTGCCGGTCAAGCCAGCGCTGAATCCTCGCCTGTACACTTGCAAGGGTGATTTCAGAAAACTGGGATTCCAAACCGACGTTATTGGTGAGAAAGATAGATCGCTTCCATTCCCAAATGCACATTTGTGCTGATGGCATGCCAGACGAAACAGACGCACCCGCCCCTAAGAAAAGGGCGTGGGGGGTCATCCGGTTGGCACCGATCGCGCGGACGAAGGCATCGAGGGGCAGGTTTTCTGGAGGCACTATGTCACCTCCTCATCCACATTGAGCACTCGCATGGCATCCGCGCAAGACTTGGAGAGCATCGTGTTCAACTGTTGCGGGGTGATGTTGGCCTCTCTCAACCGTGCGGCTGCCTGTGTCTTCCATTCCAAGTCTCCGACTCCCGGAAAAGTTCGGCGGATATCGCGTATGGCACGCACAGCGTCGGTTACCCACGAGCGGAAATCATCGAGAGACCAGTAGCGTACCCCCCTCAGACTCGGAATCGCTCCCCTGGTGGTTGTCGTACAGGGAGTGATTAGGACTGGGATGATCTCGGCTGTTAGTGGCGGTTTCAGGTTTTCCCGAACCCAGTTGGGGTGAGATGCGGCTTGTCGGGCCTTGGTGGGCGAAAGAACGGTGGCTTCCTCGGCCTCGGAGTGGTCCTCGAACACAAAGATCATGTCGTCGGCGATCCACCACGGGTCCGGGGCGGCGTCGGAGTGCGAGTTATCGGCCTCGTAACCCAATAGGTTGCCCAACCGAACTTGTCCAGCTTCGAACGCTTTTCCGTCGGCGGGTTGTAATAAGGCAGTCAGGATTTCTCGTTCTTCAGTGTCGAACCTACGATCATGAGTTGTTCCAAGTTGTTCGAGCACGCCTTCAAGACGCTCGATGATAGCAGCCGTAGCCGAATCGATCTGGGTAGGCTCAGGCTCGGTTGGATTTACAGGATTTGGGTTCGCCTGGAGATTGACGAGCCAACGCAGCACAGGTGCAGCAGCTTGCGCTTTCCGGAAATAGTCCTTCACAGGCTCCTCATCGCGTAGCTGACCGGAAGCCAGAACAAGACACCCATTTTCCGAAGAAGCCAGAACAAAGCCAGAACAAGACACCCATTTTCCGGGAAGCCAGAACAGGGAAGCCAGAACAAAGGGAAGCCAGAACAAGACACCCATTTTCCGGGAAGCCAGAACGCGGGAAGCCAGAACAAAGCCAGAACAAGACACCCATTTTCCGGGGAAGCCAGAACAAGACACCCATTTTCCGTGTGTCATGCCCATTCTTCGCGGGTCAGGCCGAGCGCTCAACGATTCCTCGCGAGTTCGATCGCGCGCTGATCCTCAGCAGGCGTCGTGACTCCTGTTCCTGGGTGTCTTCTTCTGCCTCTTCTTCTGCCTCTCTCTTGTTCCTGGGTGTCTTCTTCTGCCTCCCCTGGGTGTCTTCTTCTGCCTCCCCCGGCCGGCGGTCTCGTCATCGACGACGATGGGAAGCCCGCTGAGCATGGCGAAGAAGCGGGTGCTGCGGGCCTCGTCCAGCCGCTTGCGGCGCTCGCCGACGATCAGTGCGTTGGCAACTTCGAGCGGCCAGATGGTCGGCACCACCGCCCGCACCGACGTAAGGGCGTCTTGCACGCTGTCGGCGTAAGCATCCGTTTCATCCTCGAAGCACCAGGACATGGTGACGGAGCAGTCGAGTACGAAACCATCCTTGGCCTCCAGCATCGGCAAATCCTTTCGGCGGCGGTTAGTAGCGGCGCCCTTCTTCGATCAGGTCGCGGATGCTGAGATCCTCGCCTAGCGTGTTTCCTTTACGGAAGGCACGCATGTCGCTAATAAGCTGCTGGATGTCGGGCCTGGGGCGGGCGGGCGAGACGGGCACCAGGCGGGCGACGGGCTTGCCGTGCCTGGTGATGGTGAATTCTTCGCCCTGGGCTACCCGTTCCAGGAGCTGGGGCAGATGAGTCTTGGCCTCGAATGAGCCGACGGATTTCATAATCACCCTCCCACGCAATTCAACCAGATTCAACCAGTCTAATCGAGACGCAGGCCATTGACAAACCGGCATGCCATGTATGCGGCGATGCAGGTATGCATCTAGGTGTAGGGTACAATAATAGGACATACGATGTTGTGGAAGAATCAGGCCCGGGCGTCGGGCGCGTCATCGGGCGTCATGATTGGGATGTTCGCGAGAACCCGCAGTCCTTGCGCAGTCCGACCGGTCCGAGCAGAAATCGGGAGGTTCGTGATTCGGGTCGCGTCAATGTGCGTTAGATTCATGGTGAGAAGAACCTGGAACGGCGTCTGAGTCGTCCGTCTTTCACCTTCCACGACTCACGCAAAGCACCTCGGCAATTCCCGAGTCGATGAATCCTTGAAGCCGATGCCGGACGGTCTGAGCACCTGGCCTGGGGTTCGTGTTTGCATTGCGACCGGCTGAGCGCCGGCGTTGAGGGGCGGACCAGGCACGAAATCCGCGCACGAGCGTGCACATTGTGCGACCCAGTCGAAGGTGTTGTTTCGCACCGACGAACCGAACCCAATCGCGCCAGAAATCGAACCCAGGAGCGTCAGAAAATGAGGCCACAATCGCTGCGCAGAATTGAGCCAAGGCTCTCCGTAATATGAATCCAGTAAAGGAGAACCGTCGATTACAAACCGAACCCATTGCGCCCGCGCGGACCGAACCCAACGGCCCGCGTGAGCGCACTGAACCTCGGTTGCCGGGCGAACACGCCACACCAGGCGCGGTCGGCGACGATGAGATTCGGCTGCGGCCGTCGCAAGGACATGAGGCCGGTTTCCGGCGGGGGGGGTTGTGCCGGGTCTGTGCTCCCTGACGATCAGGCGGTTTGTGCGGTGGGGATGTGTCTACGCGTGTTGATCACTGTTACCCACATTTGCCGGCGAAAAATCAGAGGCTGAGGTGCACACGCCGGGCGCGATGCCAGTTGCTCGGGTCCGGTGGTTGTTAGGAGGATGGCGTTGAGGCGGCCCATTGCGCGGATCAGGGCTCCGTGCGCACGCGTTCGTTTTCTTTTGGTTGAGGTTTTGCCGCGTGGGGATTCGTCCTGGGTTTGGCCTCGGACCTGGTTGCGGCGAAAGCCTGTTGCACAAGCGTGGCGGTCACGGCCGGCGTGAAGCCTTCGATGACTACCACGTCGGAACCCCTGCGTTCGACCACGTAAGAGCGGTCGTTGAGATCGCGCCAAAGGGACTCGGGCAGGGGCCGAGGAATGGGGGCAAGTCCGTCGATCTTGGAGGACTGGTTCCGCGCGTAGGCCCGCTGGAATTCCCGTGCGTCTTCCTCGGAATCCCAGGTCGAGTACCAGACCAGTCCGAAGCGTTTTTGAGCGGCGTGTTCGAAGGTTGCGTAGCGGTCGCCGTCCCAGCCGGCGGCCGCGGGCTTGCCGCCGTCCTTGCGAAGCAAAACGGCAAGCTGCATTTCTCCCAGCACGTTGCGTCCGAGCTCCTTCCAGCCAGTTCCGGGGGTCAGTTTGCCAAGGTCGATCACCATGGGCGAATCGGGCTTGTCGCGGTATTTCTCAGGATGGAGAATCTGTTCGGTGGAAAGCGGAGGAGTGGTATATGCTTCATCGACTCCTGCCCAGCCGCGGCGATTCGTGAGCTCCGCGCAGAATACCATGCCCCGTAAGTAAGGAAAGACCATCGATTCAACCAGGATCGGAGGGGCGCTTCGCAGTGTCTTACCGCCTCCCATCATGGGTAGAAATGCCGAGAGCAGGTTGAAGGTACTCTCGAGATTCCTGGCGGGCAGCCGCGTGATGGCCTCGCCGGTCCAGTCGTTCATGCTCGCCCCAAACATCGCAAGTGTTGCCTCGCCTTCGATCAGAGCCTGGAGGGCGAGCGTCTGATCGTCGTCTTTCTTGACGGCCTCCTGCATGGCGTCGATGTCGAAATTCTGGTCGGCGAGGGCGTGCGTAAGCTCGTGTGCGATGACGGTTTTGTTTTCGTCCTTGTCGAATTCGTTCCGGGCGCCGAGGAGCCGTTCGAAGAAACCGGGCCTGGGCTTTTCCCTGGGCTTTTGTTCCTCGATCAGATGCATCGTTTTGGTTTTGGGATCGTAGAACGCCGCGACTTCCTCGGAGTAGATCTGGGCGAGCATGTCGCGGAGCTTGAAATCGGCCGGCAAGAGGCCGAAGAGCTTCATCGCGACCTCATTGGCGCGAAACTCCTCGGGGGTCATGCTCTGGTCGATGTCCTTGAGTATCATCTCCTTCATATTTTCACGGCGGGTGACGTCGCGTTTGACCTCGTGTTTGAAGGGGATTTTTCTGAGACCT
Source organism: Planctomycetales bacterium (assembly GCA_027451885.1). Lineage (GTDB taxonomy): Bacteria > Planctomycetota > Planctomycetia > Isosphaerales > Isosphaeraceae > JAKBAP01. Next base: position 8,264 of record DAIDHX010000138.1, on the reverse strand, counting down.
GGGAGCAGCCGCTCCATTCCGCGTTTGTAGCGGATCACCGCCTCGGTGTATTCGCCCTTGTCGGCAAGCCTGTCCCCCTCGCCGAGCAGACCGACCCCTTCGCGGATCACGACGACCGGATCTTCGATCCGTGCAGCGGGCAAATCTGCGTTCACAATTGCAAGTAGAAGGAACGCAACCGGCGTCATCAAGGTCCTCCCTGGCTGTCTGGCAAAGTTTGAGGATCCGCGACGGAAGCGAGGAATCGCGGAGTTTCTGTCTTCGGTTAAAGCGATGTCCTGTTCAACTGGAGCGTCCTGCGGGCCGAGCGGGTTTGGCCGCGGCCGGCGCACGCGTGGCATTGGTAGCGGGGGTACGCGGGGCGGTTCTTTGATCCGCATGGGGATAGCCATACGAAAGCAGGATTTTTGCAGCACGGACGCGGACGTCGCCCTCGTCGCGCGGGCCGTTTCGCATGCGTACCAGTTTGTGGAGATCATCCGAGATCAAATTCAAGATAAAAGTCTCGGAGTAGCCGAGCGCGCGCAGGCGATCGATTTTGGTCGCTCGATCGAGGCGGGAATCCCAAACGCGGTATGCGCGGGCGGTTACCTGGGAGTCTACCGTGCGGTGATACTTGCGCACCAACGTGTTGATGTCATCACCAATGCCTGGCCGTTTGTCATCGATCAAGAGCCGGAGCGATTCTCGGAACTCGACCTGCTCTGTCGACTTTTGCTGGAGGGCGATACGGGCCTTTTCGCGGTTATTCTCGGCCAGTTCCTGCGCCTTGCGGAGGGATTCGGCGTGGATTTCGCGTTCTGCTTCCTCGCGGCTTGGCAAGGTTGCGAGTGGCAGCGGACCAGCCTGGGCGATGCCCGGCTCGTGCGCCCTGGCGGCCGGCGGAGGGTCGGAGGCAGGTGGAGCGTCCTTTGGAGTCTGCTGAGCGACCCTGGCAGGATTCGGTTTTGCGGCGCTGGGCTCCGGAAGGGGCTCGCCGCTGGCGGCGGCGGGATCGATCGCAGGTGTGGGCCTGGCTTCGCGTTTCTCACTGGGGCGAGGATCCAGGGCCGCGAAGGGGTCGTCGTTCGCCGGGTTCATCACTGTGGCCGAACCGCTCGTGGCGGGCCTGGGGGTATTCGCGGGCTTTGTTTCGACGGCGTTCCCGGGCGGATCCGATACCCTGGGGATTTCAGACTCCGGAACCCGGCGAATGGCATTTTCCGCCAGTGGTGCTGAGACCTGGCGCAGGGGGTTCGTGGGCGGCGCGACAGCAGGCGGCGCTGCCTGGTTGACGGGCAAAGCCGCTGGCACGATCCCCGCGGGCCGAGGATCGGATCCGACAGCGCCTAGCCGTTCCTTCATGCTCTCGAGCGCGGATTCAGCGGTTGCAACCTTGAGGCGATATTGCTCTGTCACGGAGCGATAGTAGAGAAAAATCGCGGTCAGCAGCGGGATCACAACGAGTGGCGAGATCAAATACCAGGGCAGCCCGCGCCGTTGATACTGGACAACCACAACCCGGCTCTTTGGGGCCGGCGACTCGCCTGACGCCGATGCTTGCGATGAGGATGGTTCAGATGTCGACATCCGCATGCTCGTCTCGATTGGTGCCAAATCGCGTGCAACTCGCCCGCGGGATCATGCCCTAATCATAGCAAGATCTCAGGCAAAGTGTTGTCGAAATGTGGCCGGCGAGCGACACACGCTCCGAAACCAGTGAGGGGCACGCGTGAGAAGGCAGCGCCCGTTTGGCAGCGATCAACCGAGCGCGGGTAGCGGCGGCCCCAGGCCAACAACCGATCCAGCGGGTTCTGTCTCGTCGACCGTGGCCACGGGTTGCGGTATTGGCCAGTATTCCAGTCGCATTTCGTTGCCGACAACCGCCACGAAAGGGCAGGGGGGGGACTCGGTCCAGGTTCCGCTGTTCATGTAGGTTACGCCGTCGTGTTGTGACACCAGCGGCAGGTGCGTGTGCCCGCAGGTCACGTGGTGGAACCCCCGGCCGCGGGCATATTCGATTGCCCTGCGCTCGATGAGCTGGCTGTTGCGTTGCCAGCGCTTGGAGATCCGCCGGATCCACCGTGCCGCGCGATGTGGCATGAAGCGCTGGATCAGATAGAAAACGCCGCAAGCCACATCGGTCAAAAGCGGGTAAGCGGTGGTAAACGTATCGAACTGATCGCCATGCAGGATGAGCAGGCGGATGAATCCGTTCTCGTAGACGTATTCGTCCAGAATCTCCACCCCGACGATATGGCTGATGATGTCGGCCGGCCCGTCGTGATTGCCGCGGACCCAGACCAGCCGAAAGTCAGTGCGGTCTGAGTTGCGCCGAATGACCTTCAGGCAGGCGAAGTGGCGTTTGGTAAGACGCTTGAAGTTCAGGTCGTCGAAGATGTCGCCGTTGATGACGAGCACGTCGCAGTGCTGGACCGCCCAGACGAGGAACTCCTCGAGCAGCCTGGCCTGGCAGACGTCGCTACCCAGGTGCAGGTCACTGATCACGATGCAGTCGTAATGGGCATTTTCCGCCGGGAAGCGTGGGACGACCGGCGTCTCCACGGTCCGCGACTCCGAGAGCGAAGGGCCTAGCATCTTGCCTCCCTGGATGCAGTCGGGGTGAACTGTCGAGCGATCATGGGCGCCCTGGGCTTGCTGATACCGCGGCGGGATTCGCTCGTCCCCAGGTGGGGTAATAAGTCATCGCGGGATAATCCCTCACGAATCCGATCCGGGCGAGGAGTTCTGCCGCCCCGCTCGTTGCCGCAGCTTCGCCATTGTACGATTCTACTCGCAAAAAACGCCTACCCGGGCCGATGAAGCTTGGAAGAAAATCGAGCGCGCGTTCGATGAGCAGAGGGTCGGCCCAGGGGAGGGTGCTGACCTTTTTGCCATGGCTCTCAACGATGAGCAAAGGTCGACCGCTTGCCAGGATGAGCCCGGTTCCCGCGGTGCGGACAAGGCGGGTCTGGCCCCCTTCGGAGAGATTGACGTCGAAAGGCGCCCCCGAGCCGTAGAGGTTGGCGGGATCGCGGCTCGAGAGCAAGACGAGGTCGTCATCGGTCTGGGGTCTGAGCAGTCGATCCTCGAGTGTGCGTGCGGCATCGGCCGTTGCGAACTGAAGGCCCGAAAGTCCTTCCACGAAGTAGCCGCGTTCGACTTCGCCGCGCCATTCGGCCTTGTCGAGATAGGCCATGATTTCGGCCCAGGGGGGTGCGAGTAGTTCGAGCAGCGAGAGCTCTCGCGCGGCGACGCCGTAGCGATCGAGCAAGGCCCAGGCCCAGGCTTCGACACGGCGATCGTGATCAGGGTTGTCGGGTGGGATCCAGTATCGTCCTTCGGGTCGAGGTTCGAGGCGGCGGCGGCTGCGCGTACGGCCGCCAAACGCGGCCTGGCGCAGATCCTGGATCAGGGCGTCGCTTCCTTCGCGCACGGGGTCCAGCGTGTCGCTGGTGGCAACACCCGCGCGGACCAGGTCGAGCAGGCCCGACCGCACCCGCGAAGGCGGAAGCCCGGTGATCCGCGCGAGGTCGATGGGATCCAGCGCGCCCTTGTCTTTCATCGTCTCGAAGAGGGTACGTGCGTCCGGCGGCCAATCGTCCGCGGGTCCGGCGGGCACGGGGCCGCCAAGGGCGCTGCGACGTGGCCAGAAGGCAACGCGAGGATCGCCTTCCCCTTCGCCCCCGACTCGCCAATCCCAGGTTCCCGAGGCGAGCAGGCGATCGAGCGGGCGAGGAGGTGGATTCTCAATCCTGCGTGCCAGGAATTCCCCTTCCCAGACGCTCACAGTGGCAGGGATTCCGCTGAGCAGATCCATGATCTCGGCGACGCCAGGCTCCCCGACGAGCCGCGTACGGGGGTGCAAATGCTGCCTGCGGGCGACGAAATCGGCGAAGACCTCAGGCGCGACCGCGGCCCGCTCACGCCTTCGTGCGGCCAGGGTGCTTCTGCGCATAGCGATCAACGTGGCGCGATCGGCGAAGCGAGCACGCTCGTCTCCCGCATCGCCAATCCGCACCAGGTCGCCGCGCGCGACGAAGTCCTCGATGATCAGGGTGGCTTCAGCCACGGCGATCGGATACCGCGCCACCACCTCCGCGAGCGCGGTGAGGGCGCGTGTCCTGAGAAATCGCTCCACGATCACTCGCCGTTCTTCACGCCCCGACCAGGAACACGTCTCGTCCCCTCGCGCGGCGGGGCCGAAGGCGGCGTGATAGACCTGCGCTTCCTCCGCGAGCACCCAGCGCGGGGGGCCGGAATCGCCCGCAAGAGCGATCTGCCTGACCCGGCCTTCCTGGCCAAGAAACGAGAAGAAACCGGACTCGTCGGCGGAGATTTCATGTGGAAAGAGATCGCCCAGTCCACGTAGGCGTTCGAATGCCTCGTCGGCGGTGCGGGGCGGGAATTTGCCACCACGCAGCCGCTCGTCGTGCTCGTTCACAATCTCGCGATCGAGCCAGTCGCGCCAGTCGCCCGAGGCCAGAAGTGGAGCGAGCAAGTCGGGATCCACGCTGGAATCGCCCCCCGAGCGCCTGGGCTCATCCCATTCATAGATGAACGTAGCTTGAAACTTGAGGAGCATCTCGGAAACCATCGGGGAGGCGGTTTCTCGCCTGGATTTGGCGATCGTAATCGCGCCCATTTGAATGGCTTCGAGAAAGCTCTGGAGCCGCTGGATCTCGAGCTCATCATCGAGGCACTGGCGCGCGGTTTCGACCATGATCGGGTGGTCTGGGTGTGCGCGCACGGCCTGGAGCAGGTCCTTGGCGCGGAGCCGCTGGAGCCAAAGCGGGGTACGTTTGCCGGGATCGGGCCTGGGCATGAGCAGCGCCCGCGCTGCGTTTTGGCGAAATTTGAGGCCGAAGAGTGGGGTATCGACGAGCCCGTTTTCGACGAGCGCGGAGCCGCGTGCGGGGTCGAGATGATCGAGCAGGTCGAGCGGGGCTTCCTCGAGCCGAGGCAAGCGAAAGAGAATCCCCTCGCCGGTGTGCAGGCAGGCGGGCTCGATGCCTAGCCGCTCACGGAGGACGGCGGCAAGCGCGATCGCAAGCGCCTGGTGCAGCCTGCGCCCGAAGGGTGTCACCACCGCCAGTCCAAGCTCGCCCACCTGGTCGACGAATGACTCCACGAGCACGACGCGGTCGCTCGGTACGAACGACGCCCGATTCTGAGCCGCGATGTAGGATCGCAGACGCGCGGCGGCCTCGGGTTCGAGCAGGCATTCGCGCTCGAGCCAGGGGATCAGGTCGGGATCGTCGAGCCTGGTCTCGATCTCGCGTGCAAGCGCGCCCGTGGCGGAGCCAAGCTCGGCCGAACGCCCCGCGCCCTCGCCACGCCAGAAGGGCGTGAGGGCGGAAGGGCTATGCGCTCGGCTCACAATGACGCGGTGGGGGTCGATCGACTCGATGCGCCAGGTTGCGGTGCCGAGCGAGAAGATCTCGCCGACTCTGCGTTCGTGGACGAACTCCTCGTCGAGCTCGCCAAGGCGAGGTCCGTTTTCGCCAAGGTAGACCGGGAACTGCCCGGTATCTGGGATCGTGCCGCCGCCCAGAAGTGCGGCCTGCGCGGTACCGGGCAGCGGATAGAGGCGGTTATGGACGCGATCCCACGAAGCGCGCGGCCGCAGGTCGCGAAATCCTGGCCGAGCGAACCGCCCTGAAATCATCGCGAGCACGCTCTCGAACACTTCGGCCGGGAGGTCGACGTAAGAGTACGCCGAGCGCACCAGATCATAAAGCGCGGCGACATCCCAGGGCTCGGTGGCCACACACGCGAGAACCTGTTGCGCCAGGAGATCGAGACACCCCCGGGGCACTTGCAGGTGCTCCACCTCGCCGGCGAGCATGCCGCGGCAAAGCGCAGCCATCTCGAGAAGATCGGCGGGAGTCTTGGCGATCAGGCGTCCCTTGCCCACGCCGCCGACCGCGTGCCCCGCACGCCCGACGCGCTGATGCCCGCGCGAAAACTGGCCAGGCGACTCCACCTGGCAAACCAGATCGACCGCACCCATGTCGATCCCCAGCTCCAGCGAAGCCGTGGCCACCACGGCCTTGAGCTCCCCGCTCTTGAGCGCGTTTTCGGTCGCTCGACGCTCCTCCAGGCTGATGCTGCCATGATGAGCGCGGAAGCTGGGCGCGTCTTCCTCGCCGTCCGCGCCCGAATCGATCGCGAGCGCTGCCTCCCCCAGGCGGGTGCTAAGACGCTCGACCAGGCGGCGATTATTGGCGAAGATGATCGTCGAGCGATGGTCGCTGGCCAGCTCCAGCAGCCGTCTCTCGATCGCCGGCCAGACCGATTCCGTGGAGCTTGTCACCGGCTCGAGCCCTGTCCAGATCACTCGCAGATCGAGCGCTCGCTTGCGCCCGGCATCGACGATTTCCACCGGGCGCTGGGACCATGATCCGTCCGCTCGCCGTTCAAATCCGCCTAGAAAACGGGCAACTTCTTCCAGAGGGCGCTGGGTTGCCGAAAGACCCACGCGCACAAAGGGACGCCCCACGAGCGCCTGTAGCCGTTCGAGGAGAAGCGAGGTGAAAACCCCACGCTTGTCACTGCAAATCGCGTGGATCTCGTCGAGGATGACGTGGCTGATTCCGCGTAAGATCGCGCGTGCCCGACTTGTAAGCAACAGGTGCAGCGATTCGGGCGTGGTGATGAGGATTTCAGGTGGTTTCTTGACAACCCGGGCGCGCTCGGCGGGTGTGCTGTCGCCGCTGCGCACCGCCAGGCGGATCGGCCGCAGAGGTAGATCCAGCTCGGATGCGCAGTCCAGGATTCCCTTGAGCGGGAACTCCAGATTTCGCGCGACGTCCTGATTGAGCGCCTTGAGCGGCGACAGGTACAGGATCCGCACGCCTGGCAGGGGCTCGGGATTCTTCCACACCAGGTCGAGCGCTGCCAGAAACGCGGCGAGAGTCTTGCCCGAGCCGGTAGGCGCGGCGATCAGGGTGTTCCGGCCCGCCGCGATCTGCGGCCAGCCCAACTTTTGAGCGGCGGTCGGCTCCCCCAGGGTCCGTAAAAACCACTCCCGGACCGCGGGGTGAAATCGGTCGAGCACCGACTCTGCAATCGAACCCGAGCCCCGATCCAAGGCGTGCTCCTCAAAGCTGGCGGATTCACCAGGCTCGTGGATTTTCGCGCGCACTGGGATCGATCGCAAGGCCGATTGCTATAATTTTGTATAGACGTTGCCCTGTTTGCTATCGCCCGTGGTGGTCTGAATGGGCGAGCGGTTTATGGCGTTCAGCGAGTGCATCGCCGATGACTCCGCGAAGGAACTGGGCGACTGTCACTTTTTCAAGATTTGCCTGGTCGACAAGCCTGGAAGCCCAGGTAGCTGGCAGAAGCAGGGAAATCTCGAAAACGGTAGGAGGCTCGTTGAGTGAAGAACCCGCGCTGGTGCGTGGGCCAAGCGGGTCGAGAAGTGTGGTTGCCATACGACAAAGTCCCAAACTTGGCAGGCTGAGAACGAAAATGGTTCACGCCCAAGGTTAACAGCAATTTCTGTGCCTATCATTAAAAACGATAGAACAAGGAAAGCGCGAGGATGATGAGAAGGCCGGCGAGAGCTGCGATGACTCCGAACTGGACGAGCCAGCGTGAGTCATCGGCCTGGGACCGAGCGATGGGCCGGGGTGCCTGGCGGATTGCGGCGGGGATGGGGGTTGGAGGTTCCTTGCGGCGGGGCGCGGGGGTGGGAACTGGGCTTCCGAGGTCGCGCAGGGAGGATGGGGCGTCGGCGGCGTCGCCCAGGGAATCGAAGAGTCGCATGTCGTCATCGACGATCTCGGGGGGGGGCGGCTGGAACGCCCGCGCGGCTTCTGCCTCTGCGCCAAGAACCGCGTGCACGCGTTCGGGATCGATCCATCGCGCCAGGTCGCGGCGGAGTTCCGCACAGCTCTGATAGCGTTCGTCGGGCAGCTTGTTCATGAGCTTGCGCACAATTGCGCCAAAGGCCGCGGGAACGCCGCGGGCGAATTTTTCGAGTGGTTCGGGATCTTCCATCCGCTGGCGGAAGATCTTGTTGATCATGTTGCCGCCTTCGAACGGCGGGCGGCCGGTGAGGGCGAAGTAAAGGGTGCAGCCCACGCTGTAGAGGTCGCTTCGTTCGTCGGCCTTGGCCGCGTCGCGAAGTTGTTCGGGGCTGGCGTAATCGAGCGTTCCCAGGACGACGTTCTGGCGGGTGAGGCCGCCTTCCTCGTCGGTGGCGCGGGCGAGGCCCATGTCGAGCAGTTTCACATCGCCGCCTGGGGTGATCATGATGTTCGAGGGCTTGATGTCGC
>DAIDHX010000137.1 GCA_027451885.1 Planctomycetales bacterium | reverse complement strand
TGACCCTGTGCATGCCCGCGATCGAGAGAATTCGGGCAAGCCGGATGCGGGAAATCCGCACGTCCGGTTTGAAGAGGGCGGAGGTAACGCGACCTAAACACTCCCGTTGCCCCCGCTACTCGACCAGTCGACGGTTCTCGTGTGATGGCTTCACCTTCTGGCGAGCGTTGGCCCCGATTCTGGCGCTGTTGGGTTCGGTCTGTCGGCGCTGTTGGGTTCGGTTGGTCGGAGTCGATGGCTTTGTTCTGGCGGTGGGTTAGGTTTGCTTTCTTTCGCGGGGCCGTGTGATCGAACGGGCTTCCAGCCCGCACAGCCTGCGCGACCGGGAGCACCCGTTTGCAACGCGCATTCGCCAACCTCGAAGCGCCTGCGGGAACGGGCCCAGCGCGTGCGCGGGTTGGGGCTCACCTGGGGGTGATTGGGGCTGGCGTCGATGTGTGTGTGAGCGGGTATTCGAGCGTGAAAGGTGGAATCCGAATGCGCTGAGGTGCGTGCTTTGCGTTGGAGAAACGGGAAGTCTCAGGCGGTTTTCCGGGTTCTTCTCAACATCAATCTAACGCACATCGGCACGACCTGAATGGACATTGCCCGGAATTGTGCGCGGGTGGGCTGGCCTGCGCTCAGCGAGATATCGCGTCGGTCGGGCCCGATTCCTTCGCCGATCCCGACGTGGCGGACGATCCGGCCCCCGGAACCATGGGCGGAACCAGGATCAGGGCAGTCCGGGTGTCGGAGCTGGGTAGCCTCGAATGCGGTCAATCACTCGTTCAAGGGTATGGTCCAGCGCCGTTTGTCTCGCAGTAATGCATGTCCTTTTAGACTCCTGTAAGCATCGAGCGGTCTCGATTCGCTTCCCGCTCCGAACACTCCGCGCCCAGGGGGCGGTTTTCGGCTAGAATCCAGCGTGGATGATCATGACTTTTTCCTGAGGCGACCATGGCGACGGCAACCCCAGAACCATCCCTCTCTCCGCCTGGCCAGGTGTGGAAGGAGCTACTCGAGGACCTCCTGCCACCCCAGGGATCGTGGACCGAGACCGAGTACCTCACCCTGACCGAGAATCGCAAACGGCTGGTCGAGTACACCGACGGATTCCTCGAGGTGCTCCCCATGCCGACGGATCAACATCAGAATATACTCCAGTTCCTGTTTCTCGCCTTCCATGGATTTCTGGAGCCCAGGGGCGGCAAGGTCCATTTCTGTCCCCTGCGGCTGCGGATCCGGCCGGGCAAGTATCGCGAGCCCGACCTGATGCTCCTGTTCTCGGCCACAGACCCCCGGCGGCAAAACCGATTCTGGCTGGGCGCGGATCTCGCCCTCGAGGTGGTCAGCGAGGAGAAACCGGAACGCGACCTCGTCGACAAGCGCGGCGACTACGCGGAGGGCCGGATTCCCGAGTACTGGATCGTCAACCCCCAAAACGAGACGATCACCGTGCTCCGCCTGAATGGCGAGTCCTACGAGGAAGCCGGAGTCTATCGCCGCGGCCAGTCGGCCCGCTCCGCGCTGCTGGCGGAGTTCGCCGTCGCGGTCGATCGCGTGTTCGACGCCAGGTGATCGGGAATTGGGACGAGACGGCGGAGCGAGGACCGAAGGCCGAGGACCGTTCCAGGTCCCAGGCGGCTGCGCCGAAGACGACGCTTCAACTGTGCGGTAATCCGAGGTGCCGTCGATCTCAGGGGAGACTTCCTTGCACTCACCGGTTTCAAGCGGCGAGCGCCGGAGCGGTTGATGTTGTTCCAGGCTGTTGACTTTGGATTTCGTAGAATGACTTTTGCGGCGAAGCATGGGATTACTGGAGGTTGCGATGATTGACTCGCAAACTCGTGGAGCAATACGAGTCTCGACCGATGGGACGGCGGGACCCTACATCATGCTTCCACTAAATCAGCTTTCGCAAATTCGCCAAAGGCTTGATCAACACAAGATCCATTACTGGGTTGATCCCGACGCCATTTCGCTTGATGGGAAACCCGCAGTCGCCATCATCAATCTTGGACTTTCTGGTGACGCGAAGAGAGTTCAAGCGATTCTGGACCACGCCCCCTGATCGGGGAGCGTGATGGTGATTGTCGATCAGATCCGCGAAATGACTTCGCGAATACAGTCGGAGCTCTTTCGTGGGTCGAACTAATATCATCACGCCATTGTCGCATGGAGATTGATGCAGCGGCTGGTTGCCGAAGGGCGAGCGATCAGCATTGAGAATTCGGACACGGGTGATAAGACCGACGGGCCAGCGCTCGCAGGCCTGGCGTCGATCGATCCGGTCGTCGAAGGGCACGCTGGTCCCGATTGTGGCCAGGGCGCTCGCCGTCGGCCACCTCCGGCTGGCGTTCAGCCCGCCGAAAACGGTTCGGTTGCCTGGAGACGAGTTCTGCCGTGGTGTCGGTTCACCGATCGGTGGCCCCTGAACTGGCCTGTATCCACTGGGATTGGGGCTTGCGATGATCAAGTGACGATTCGGAGTTGCCGCCGGGGTGATACCCTCTTTGTTCGGACACCGAAGTATGGGTGCTTTGTTCTGCCTCTTTGATCCGCCTCTTCCCCTACCCTCCGGATCACCCGGCCCCGCAAAGGCCGTCCCATTCCGTTACATCAGGCATGGTTCTCCTCCCACTGCTATGGATCAAGTTATTAATCTTGAGTTAGCCTACGTGTCAGCGGCCCTTGAGTGATCTGATAGAAGTTGGCGGCGATCTCCCATGACTAATTCATCATGCCCACGGGTTGGACTGCTCTGGCTCTCCGACCTGCACTGTGGCCAAGCCGCCCAAAAGTGGCTTTGGCCGACTCTGGACGACGAATTCTTCGGCGATCTTTGCCACATGCACGAGAGAACCGGACCCTGGCACGTGATCATGTTCACGGGGGACCTGGTCTTCTCCGGCTTGCCGGATCAGTTTGCAGAGCTCAACAAGATTCTCATGAGGTTGAAGAATCTCATTGAGGAAAAGCAGGGATCCTCGCCCGTCCTCGTGACCGTCCCAGGCAACCACGACCTTGCTCGGCCGAATCAGGCCCAGGCTGCCGTCGCGGCCTTGAGGCACTGGCATTCTGACGAAAGGATCCGAAAGGCGTTCTGGGACGACACTGGGAGCGAGTATGTTAGCGTGATCAAAAGCGCATTTTCCGCGTATACCGATTGGCAGGCGACTGCGCCGTTTGGCAGGCCTTCCGACCTTATCAGTGGAATCCTTCCAGGCGATTTTTCGGCGACGGTACCTGTAGAGGACATTCGACTCGGAATAGTGGGTCTGAATTCATCCTTCCTCCAGCTCTCCGGGGAAGATTACCAGGGCAAGCTGCACATGGACCTGCAGCAATTCAACTACGTCTGCAGGTGCGACCATGGTTCCTGGTTTCAGGAGCGGGACTTCTCCCTTCTTCTTACGCACCACCCATCCGAGTGGCTTGGGGAGGAGTCGAAGAAGGCGTTCCGCGGGGGCATTTATAAGACTAACAGATTCGCCGCTCACTTCTTCGGTCATCAGCACGAGCCGAGTACCACAGGTATATCAGAGGGCGGATCGGCCGACCGCCTTTTTTTTCAGGCGCCATCCCTGTTCGGTCTGGAGCAGATTGGCCAAGCCTTCGACAAAGGGCGACCTGTCTTCGGGTACACCGTGATTCAGATCTCCGACGAGGCGGAGCGGGGGTCTCTATTAATCTGGCCGAGGCGCGCGACGTTCACTCAATCCGACGAGTGGAGAATCGGCCCGAACCCCGAAATGCACTTGGTCAGGGGTACGGAGCACATGAAACCGATCGAGATTCCTCGATCGCGGACCAAAAGAGTAGGGTCACGCGGATGCGGCTTTTCCGACTCTTTCCTCGGATCGAGACGCGGCGGCGGGGAACAGGAGGGTCGCCGAAAAGCTCTGGAGCAGGCTCTCAGGGAGTCTGTTTCTCGATGCGCAATGCGATGGCAGGCGGCCGGTGTGAGTTCGGATTTAGCTGCGACGATGGCCCACGACCGCTCGATCACTTCCCTCAACTCTGATCCGATCATCGAGAAAGAGAAGCGAATCGTGCTTCTCATGGGCCCTGCAGGATCTGGAAAGTCGCTCGCCGCCGAGCGGCTCCATCAAAGGGACCTAGAAATCGCCTTGGAGAACCCACAGGCGCCGACACCCGTGTATTTGGAGAGCGATCGGTGCGCGGGACATCTTGTTCAAGCAGTTCGGAGTGCCGTGGAACGACTGAACGGAGATACGAGTCTCGGCGCCTCCGTTACTATTCTCGAGCCTAATGGCGGCGAGACTGCAGACATTGCTTCGCTCCTCAACGAGGCGAGGGTCCTGGTCAACTCCCTGGATAACACGCGTGTCGTGATGACGAGCCGTGATAGTCCCTCATTACAGAAGGTGGAGGAGACGGTCAGAATCCCGGAGCTCACGGAGACAGAATCCCATATGTTGATCTCAAGGGTTCTGGGGAAATCCTGGAGTCCCGGCATACGTCCCCTGCCGAAGTCCGTGAGCAGCACGATTCGTCGCCCCCTTTTCGCGATCCTTCTTGCTAACTTCCTTAGGAACAGCTCCCAGGAATATCCCGCATCGAAGAGCGATCTCATTGGGGCCCTGGTCGACCATTTGCTGAAAAGTCCCCACACCGATGTCTCCGCCCTTAACTCACAATTGGAAGCAATGGCTGTCCATATCGTGGATCGATCTGGTGGATACGTGCCTCTTTCGGACATCTCGCCTCGAATGGAAGCCGCGGACATAGACGAGCTCTGCAAACGCGGGCTTCTGCTGAAACGGTCACAGACTGTTGCCTTCCCGCTTGCTGTTCTGGCTGAGTGGTTCGCGGCCAGGAGTCTGCTCTCAGCGAGCACCAAAACGGCTGATCTCGTTGAGGACAACAAAAGACTCGACAGATGGTTCTCGGCATTATCCGTAGCCATTGGTCTTGGGTCCCACGAGGAGGTAGATCGGATCTTGGCCCCGATCGTGGATCGCGATCCGGGTTTTGCCTCGATACTCATCAAGGACGGGCTCGCGGATTGGGGACTGTCCGACGAGGTGCCACCTCCAATTTGGCGGGATTGCGGTGATCGCATCTTGCGCGCTACGAGGACGTGGCTGAACGCCTTCGAGGGTCTCGCCGCTCGATTCGGGCCGGTTGCTTCGAACGGGAACCTGATGCCGCTTGGGGTGCGAGCGGAGGGCGCTCACCTGATTTCAGGCTGGTATTCCGGCTCGGCGATTTACCCCGCGCTCTTCGAACTTCCATTCCGGCCGAAACAAGGTTTCTCTATCATACGCGGAGGCAAGCTCCTCCCCGACAGCTATTCGGACCGTTTCATCAGCAGATCGGAGTGGAACTCATCGGGGTGGGCCACCAAACAGTCCCGACCAGGGAGGCAGTCCGGCTGGGCGTGGAGGTGGACGCAGGAGGACTTGAGGGCCTGGCTCTCAGCTTTCGTTAAAGCACGCCAACTCGACCTCGGGCCGGGACTTTTCGAAACAGAGGCCGTCTGGGCTGGTATCGAGTTCCTGGCGCGGGGGCGAGTTCAGCTCGCTCGAGGAATCGATCTGTCAGTTGTCGAGAGGGCTGTGCTCGACGCCGAGAGCCGTGGCATCACAACGCTCGAGAGTGCATCGATCCCCGTCTCACTCACCTCGATCAAATCGGAGATAAGTCGGCTAAGCGCCCGAGGGGAACTTCAAATTCGACCCCCGTGCGATCCATCCATCTCCGCTGCTAGACATGGCCTTCCTGCGCTCACCGTAGGGGCCGACATGGCCCTGCTGGAAACACGTCTCAAGACAGTATTCGAATCAGTAATGAGTGCATACTCAGTCGTGGCAAACCGGGATTTTCCAAGGCTCGTCCGGATGATGAGTTATGCGACGATGATGCCTTCGCGGCTAGTCGCACGTATCTACGTCAGCCGAACTGGCACGGGCCGTGACATTCTGATTGTCCATCGCCGTTTCCAACCCCTCCCCCTCGGCGAGCCCTCTGTCGCGGATGTCTCCTTTTCCGGTGAGGTTCCCGCTGTTTCTCAGCCAGCCGATGATCCCGAGGCGCGATTGGCCGTTTCTCGGTTCCGGGCTCTCCGTCCGAGCGCGAGCGAGAAATCACCCATCAAGCTTGGCGGTGCCGGCGTAATCGACGACTTTGTCGACAATTCTGCGGCGACAAAGATGTTCTATGAGTGGCTGCTCGACGATTTGAAGTCGATCCATTGGGCCGAGTGAGCTTCGGAGGGTCCCCTGGGATGGCCAAACAAGGGTCACCGTGCTATAGAGAGCAGTGAATTTCGCTACTGAATATCTGAGCAGACCATCCTGCGGGTCTCGGTGCTGCTTGTTTCGCCCACCCTCCGTCTCCCATATGCTGGGGCCGGATTTGGGAAACGGCCCCAAACACCCACGACGATGACTGTCCTACGACGATGACTGTCCTAGCACTCACGACGATGGCTGTCGTCGCGGCATCGACTGGGTGAGCCCTGGACTAAGCCTCTTCTGCCTTAAAGACTCGGATTTTACGCGCTTCTGGAAGTGGCTTTCGTACATGTGTTTCCCCTTTCTTTCTTGGCCAGTATCCTGACCAGTCATATTGTGAGGCGTGCTGGATCAGTCCGTAGTTCTCGGTTCGGCATTTTTGCCCGCGGCGCACCCCAAAGATGAGGCCGGTTCCAAGGTCGATGTGATACCTGGTTATGGAACCTATGACGACATCGATATACTCGAAGTCGATGACGGTCGTGACCCTGAGTGTTTCCCCTCCCTCTGCCTTCGATCGCCTTGCCTGATCCGCTTCGATTCGTGCGAGGAATCGAAGCAGGGATGCTCGCGTAAAAGCTCCTTCAAACTCCGTGTTTTCTTGCAGGTGTCGCTTCTTCGGGTTCCTGGTTGGTTTGCGTAAGATTGTTGCGGTTGATCCGGCGGCGGATTTGGCGGGTTTGCGTGTGGTTGTGGCGGCTGACCTGGCGGGTCTGGCGGCTGACCTGCGTGCGGTTTTGGTGGTTGACTTCTTCATCTGTGAGTGTCCTCGGTTGCGGCACATTGCCAGGATTGGGGTCGCAGCCCGGCTGCGCTCAAGCGGCCTGGCCCTTGCTGCGTGAGGGGAATGCGTTGCCTCCGTCCCTTTGCTGTCCCACCGGCGGGGGTTCGTCCGGGAGAAGGAGTCAGCGCCAGGCAAAAAGGCTGCGCTTGCGGGCCCTTCAATGAAACGGCAGCGACTTCACAAAATCCGCAAGCCGGGCCGCTTCCGCGGCGGTGAGGTCGACCGGCAAGCTGAGGGTCAGGGTGTAGCCCGGCCGAAGGGGGAACTTGTGGGAGATCTCCTCGACCGACGTTTGCTTCCTGGACGGGGTGTCGGGCACAACCGGGGCGCCTGGGTCCTCGCCGGGTGAATCCTCGGGTTCAGCCTCGTCGTGCTCTCGAGAAAGAGCAGTTCCGTTGCCTGCCTGACCGTGCTTCGCGAGCTGGCCGATCGTTTTCAAGCTGTACGGCGACACGAACCGCGTTTTCCCGCCCTTGCGGCCGACCCGGTATTCACCCCATTCCATGTCCTGAAGCTGCTTGAGAAACCGAATGATCGGGTCTCTCGGCCTGACCAGGAAGCTCAGGGAATTCTCAAGTTCGTCCACGGTCGCGACCCGGCAATCGTCCGCGTAACTCCGGAAGTGGTCGAGAACGCCACGCGCCGGCTGCTTGCGATACGCCCTGGTCAGCTTTACATAAGCGGTCTTTAGGTCCGGTCGACCCTGGAAGATCAATTCCGCGTTCGCCCCGGTCGCGATCAAATCGAGTAACGGCTCGAAGTTCGACATGGAAAAACCACCTTTCTCCTGAAGCCTTTTTCCCAGGGGCCGCTTGGGCCAGCACGCCGCAAACGAATCATGGATTCGTTTCATTCCTTGAAGATCCGGATTTTTCGCGCTTCGGGAAGTGGCTTTTCTTCAGATGTTTCCCCTTTCCTGATTGGCCAGTAACCGGACCAGTCAAATTGAGCGAAGTGCCTGATCAATCCGAAATTCTCGGATCGACATATTTTCTTGCCACGCATCCCGTACACGATGCCGGTTTTCGTGCAAACGTGATACCTGAAAATCTCGCCGATCACCACGCAATTATAGATAAATGCGACCCTGAGTGGTTTTCCGCCCTCTTCATTCCAACGTCTTGTTTGATCCGCTTTAATGTGGTCGAGGAAGCGGTGGAGCATGACTCCCGAGAACGCTTGCCTTGCTGGTTTTTCGCCAGATGCCTTGCTGCGTGACCTGGCCCTGGCGTGGGTGTCACGAGGGACGGCCTTGCTGGCGGTGGTCGTCTTGCGGTCGGGCAGGTGTCGCTGCTTCGGGTTCGTGGTTGATTTGCGTGTGGTTTTGGCGGTTGATTGAGTTGATTTGGCGGCTGGCTTGCGCGTGGTTTTGGCGGTCGGCCGGGCCTTGCTGGCGGCTGGCTTGCGTGTGGTTTTGGCGGTTGACTTTTTCATACGTGGGTGTCCTCGGTTGTGGCATCACGAGCGATCGGGCTCGTGAGAGTTTCGTCCGGGAATCGATCTCGGGCGGCATCGGTCGGGTTCGTGGGTCAGGCTCAGCGCGGATTCAATCCTCGCCTCGCTCCTGATCGCGATGAGGGCGGCGCCCGCGCTCGTTCTTTCCCAGCGCGGCGGCCTCGCCCAATCACCACATGACGGTTTAAGGTTACAAAGGTAAAATGGATTTGTCAATCCAAACCAGGCAAATCGCCAAGAAAAATCAAAAAGGAAAAGCCATAGCGGTCTAGCTCAGAATGGAATCTCGCCTTTTGGTGCAAATCGCATATGGATTATATGGATATCCCGCCCAATCGAGGGAGTCGAATGCGGTGCCCGGCGATTGGGCGAACGAAGTGGATCTGGGGATCACGAGCGCGAGCGCACCCTGGGCCTGCGCCTGGGCGGGGGGTCTGGAAAGCAAGCGGGAAGCCTGGCGACGTGCCTGGCAAGGTGCGATGCACCTGTGGTCCTGGTGGCGAGAGGGGCCGCCCGGGGTGGTGAAAGCGAGGGCCGCCCGGAGTGGTGAAAGCAAGGAGGATCGCCGCGTTGGGAGGATCTTCGCGTCGGGTCGATTGCGTTTCCGAGAGGATTGAAACGGGGAAGGTCGAGCGCTTACCCCGGTGATCGGAATCGAGCGCCGGGGGCTTTGCTCATGTGCGCGGGCAAGGGAATGCGAGAATCCAGGCGAATGCGCCGCGAGCAACGCGAGGACAGGCATGGCCGCGAGCCCGTCTGGATTGAGCGACTGGGCGTTGGTCCTGGATCGCGCAGGAGGATCATCGCCGCTTCCACCACAGACAACCGCCTGTGATCAGGATCGCGCAGCCCAGAATCAAGGAGGCCCACGGTAGGGTATCCATCCAGTCGCCAGGGGGGACTGCTTCGATCGGTGCGGCCGTCGAGGTCTGTTCGGGCGCCCTGGCGCCCGGGGTGACGTAGTGTTTATCCAGGATCATGTCGTGCACTTCGACGCCTGGCTCGAAAGCGGGCCAAAAGGTCGCAGCCTCGTGGTCCTTGTCGAATGTGATCGACTCGAGGCTGAAGGACCATTCGAAGGCAGGTTTCTGCTCGTTGTATCGGACGAGCCTGGATTTCGGCGTCAGATTGTGGCCTTGCACCTTTTCGATCGATTCCGCCGTCCAGACCCAGAGGGGCTGATTCTGGTCGCGCGCAGCCTGGTCGCGATAGGACTCGACCTTCAGGGGGATCGACGTTTCCCTGTCCAGGTAGTACAGGTGGTCCTGGGGCATGGCCCATTTCACCGCCGGGAACAGGAAAAGTTCGCACTTCCGGCCCATGGCCTCGCCGGTTCCGCAGTAGGTCGCCTTCGCCAGCGCCTTGTGCAAGGGTGTGCGGCCGACGTAGAGGAGCAAGAACGGATGAGGCCGCTCCATGCGATCTCCCGCGTTCTCCTTGTGGTATTGCCGGCTGATCGTCACATACAGTTGCCGGCGCAGGTCTGGCATGTAAGTGACATCGGCGCTTTGATTGCCATCCCAAAAATGTGTGTCTCGTCCCACGACTCCGCCCGCCGTAAAGAAACGATTATCGCAGAACCGTTTCCCGTCCAGCTCGATGAAGTGTTCTTCGATGGAATCATACGTGGAGTGGGGCGGATTTTCCGGACCCGGCTTGAGCGTGGTGCGGACCAGCGCCTCGACCGATTTGCGCGATTCGATTTCCCACGCCAGCTTCTTCGCCGCCAACTCGCCGGGTGACTGCATTGGAGTCTCCGCTTGAAGCCAGGTCTTTCGGTGAAGCCACGAGATGTTACCGCCAGGCGGACTCGCGTTCAGGATGTAAGGTCGTGGAATGCTGCTCTCAAGGACCCAACCGCGTTTTCATTCGAGCGTTCAAGCCGCTCTTCTAGGGCTGGGAGAGGATCTCCCCGCCTGCGCGTGTGCCCAGGCTCCTCCAGACCTGGGTTGCTGTTCCCGAGGAAAACCAACGAACCGAGCCGTCCGCGAGGGCGGCATTCACTCCGCCCGGATGCAGGCTCCTGGCCGCGAACAGGCCCATGATGGTGCCGCCGCTATTGCCACAATCGGGGATCCGGGTATTGGGAGGAGCGGATGCGTAAAAGAAAGCCGTCGCCGTATAAGGAATCATCCAGGATTGCCCCGCGTCGAGATGGATGTAGTTCCGCGGCAAATTTGCGATCCGCAGACTGGAACAGGCCTCCATCCACTGGTTCGCGGTCCACGGATTTCCCGGGTAAGTGACCCAGTCGCGGAAGGGGGAATAGGTTCCCGCCGGTCCCGAGCCGATGGGCTTTTCCGAGTAGAGCAGCGTACTGGAAAGTCCGTCGCGGATCGCGGCCAACGGTAGCACCGGGTAGGGGCCAACGCCGTTGTCAACAAACGTGATTGCACCGTCGTAGATGGGGAGAATCGTGTTTGTGGTGAGCTCGCGGGCCTGTCCCAGTCCGATACAGCCTCGGTAGGAGTTCGGCGCGAGCGAATCCGGTCTGATGCGGGAGCGAGGATCCGACGGGCAAAGATAGGTCCCGACCGATTGAGCCGAGACGGTCGCCTGGAACTCCAGCAACCAGGTGTCCGAGAACGCGCTGAGCGAGAAATTAATGCTGTTATAAAGATTCTCTTGGTCGAGGTAAGGCAAGAGAAAGCACTGGAATGAGATGACGCCGTTCAGGGGTGTTATGCCGTTGAAGTTTCGAAGTCCCGGCCGGGTCACGTAAAAGCCCGCCGGGAATCCCCCCTGAGCCGTGGCGAAGGAGTGGGTGGCCGCGACCATTTGTTTCAGGTTGTTCACGCACGAGGCTCTGCGTGCGGCCTCACGCGCTGCTTGCACAGCGGGCAGCAGGAGCCCCACCAGGACTGCGATGACTCCGATCACGACCAGAAGCTCGATGAGCGTGAACCCTGGGCTGGATGGGGGCCGACGCTTCGCTCGGCGGATCGAGGTCATGGCTGATTCTCCGCGGGGAGAAGAATCGGAACCCGGACAAAATCCCCCTGCGAGGAGGCGCTTCGGACCAGCAGCGTGAACTCCGCGCCCAGCGCTCTTTTTCCCTTTGCCCGGCGGACGGAGTACACGGTACGCCTGCCCTGGTTGTCGGACCGAATCCGGGTGATGGTTGCTGGAATCCTCCCCTTTTGCTCGAACTCAACGACAAGATCCGGGTTCGGGTCCCTGGAAAGGATGGTGATATAAGACTCGGCAGATGGCGGGTCGCTGTCAGGGGCATGGAGGATGAGCCGGGCGGGAACAACTCGTAGTCGCGGTTGTGTCTGACCATGCACCATGAGACGCTCGCCGTGCGCGGCGTCCGGGGATCGGCGCTCCGCGTTCCGCGAGTGGAGGTCCTGGTGATCCATTGTCGGCTCGTGGCTTCAGGGGGACCGATGCGAGCGCAATCGAGAAGTCTGTCAAATGTAAGATTTCGATAAAATGCCACCTTGGATGAGGTCAGTCAAGCGGGTGCCGAATATTTTCGTCCTGACGGCCTGGGATTCCTCTTTTCCCGAGGGCGGTTGCATCGCCGCCGAGCCGCGCGGTTGGGTGTGGGTCAGGTCCTTGAGGTCCAGGGGAAGCCCCTGGGCCAAAGCCCACCGAGGCACCGATCGCGGCCCCGGTGAACCACCGATTCTATAAAATCATGAAGCATGTGTATAACTTTATGGGACATAGAGCGTTCGCGTTGCTTCACCGCCCTGGGATACGCATGTTGCGGGCCTTGAGCAGGTGGGATCTGCCTGTCCGGCCGGGGCGCGTGCGAGGGGCAGGGGCTGCGAATCGGCCGCGGCGCGAGGGGGGTGCGATGCGCGCGGGTGATCACGGCCTGGAGTGTGGTGCGACGCGCGCGGGTGATTACGGCCCTGAGTTCGGCCGTCGGCCGGCGAGCTGGGCGGTTTGCGTGCCTGGGCGTTTCACGTGCAGGATGACTGGTCCGCTCGCCTGTCCGCCCCCCGCGCCTGTGCGGAGGTGGAAGGGGCGCGACTGCGGCGCGGCGACGGCGTCGGCGGTGATGAAGAAGTCGCGCTCGGTTTCCTTGTCGGGGATCAGCAGGCCGTTCAGACCCAGGTTGTCGACGATCACGCCGAACGGCAGGTTGCGCCCGCAGCCCTCGTTGCCGAAGGAGATCGGCCCGGCCTGGCCGCGGCGGTCGATCCTGACGCGGAGCATGATGGTCTGGCCGGGCTCGATGGCGAATTCGAGGGGCCCGGAGCGGGAGTCGCCGACGGGTTTCGCGCCTCCGGGGGCGGGGATGATCGTGACCAGGGGGGCGGGCGCGGGGGCGATCTGGAGCGCAGCGAGCTCGCCGGCCGGGTGCGCGACCTTGCGGCCGTCGATCATGGCCCAGGCGGTGATGCG
>DAIDHX010000136.1 GCA_027451885.1 Planctomycetales bacterium | reverse complement strand
TGAAGGTCGACGCCGATGGAGTTCATGTCAGGGCTCCTGATCTGGAAAAAACCGGGTTCTTCGACACGCTTGGCTTTTGGCTCAGGCCGGGAGTTGTTGCAAACTCTCGCGTCGACCTTCACCTCCCTCCCATAGCATCATCGCGCCCTGGACGAAGCGAACCCATCTACGCCTCGGACGAACCAAACCCTCTATGCCACATGGACATAGAACCCGCGCGAAGCGAACCCAGTGCGTCCCAATTTCGCCTGCGCGAAGCGAACCCAGTGCGTCCCAATTTCGCCGGCGCGAAGCGAACCCACGGCGTTGTGGACGACGCGAGCTTGGCTTGCGGGTGGGCTCGGGTGGGTGCCTTGCGGTCCGTGGAATTCCTCATTGGGAAAGTTGTCGGCGCGGGCGGTGATGGTCGTTCGTGGTGATCGATCTGAAGCGGTCAGGGCCAATCGATCGCGGAGAGCGGATGTTCCGTTTGGATATTCCCCGGCAGCGGGGGGGGATTGTAACGGCCGGAACCTGGTTGGCGCCGCGAGTGAAAGCCGAATGCAGGGTGGGATTGCGGATAGGTCTTCTTGCTGTTGCTGGCGGGACTGGAATTCGAATCGGGAGGGTGCGAAGGTGGCAACGAGTGAGCCGCGGGGAGACAATGGCCAGGAGTCCGCGGGGGTGTCCTGGTCGAGGGAAAGCCTAGCGCCTGGTGGCCACGATCACCTGGGCCAGGTCCTGGGCGCTCGGGGGGCCGAAGCGCTCCTCGGCTGCGAAGCCCGCGGCCTCGAGCAAGGTCAGCACATCGTCGCCGAATTCGGTGTAGACCAGGTAGCCCCAGTCGCCGCCGGGATGATGGATCCTGGGGGCGAGATCCTCGATGGTGCCGTCGGGGCGCAGGCTCGCCCTGGGATAGGTTTTCGAGATGCCTGGCAAGCGCGGAATGGTGAAGAGGTGGCGCCCTCCGGGAACCAGCACGCGCTTGATTTCCGCCAGCGCCTGGCCCAGGTCCGGAACATGCTCGAGCGTTTCCGAGCTGATCACGAGGTCGAATGCGGCGTCGGGGTAGGTAAGCTGAGTGGCGTCTTCATGCCTGACGCCGTTTACGACCGTGCCCCGCGGGGCGCCCGCAACGTAGTCGGAGGGGCGGAAGTTCGGCAGTCCGGCGAGCTGGTCGTGGATGCCGTCGATGCGGTTCAGCTCGGCGATTCGCAAGGTTGGTGCGGTGCTTCTGGCCCATTCGTGGAGCGATCGCGGCGCACTCGGTCCGGCCGGATCGAGTTCGAGCAGCACCTGCGCGAGTCGGCGTGCCCGCAGCTTCGCACCACAGTGGGTGCATTCGCTGGTCTCCTTGCGGGCCAGAGCGCGGGCTTGCTCCGGTGTGAGGCCCCAGAGGGCTTCGAGCCGTGGCGGAATGACCCGGCGGCGGTAGATCATCGGCCGCACCCGCCCGCAGACCGTGCAGCGCTCGATGTTTCCCGTGGCCAGAGCCAGGGCGTGGTCACGCACCCACCAGCCAGCGCGATGGACCGCGTTCCACACGGGCACGATCGCCTTTTTGACCCCTGCCGGCATCCGACTTGCGAATCCCAAGCCCCTGTGTCTCCTTGCCCCGAGCGGCTCCGATTGACCCCGGACACGAGTTTGATTAAGATCCCAGTATACGTTAGACGCAAGTCTAGCCATGGTAACCGTTTGTCCCACGCAATTCCAGGACGGCCATCGATGGCTTACGCAACGGTGATCGAGCGGCACAAGACGCGAGAGGTCGGAGTCGGCGAGAAGGTCGTCGGCGGATCGAATCCGATCTGGGTGCAGTCGATGACCACCACGGACACCTTCAACGTGCCGGCCACGCTTGAACAGATCCACAAGCTGGAAGAAGCGGGCTGCGAGGTGATTCGCGTCACGGTGCCGAAGAAGGAAGACGTCGAGGCCGTCTGCCAGATTCGCGACCAGATCAAGATCCCGCTCATCGCCGACATCCACTACGACTACCGCATGGCGCTCGCGTGCCTGGACGCGCGCACGCCCTCGGGCAAACGTGCGGTCGACAAGATCCGCATCAATCCCGGCAACATCGGCGGCGAGGAGCGGTTCAAGGAAATCGTCCGCAAGGCGCGTGACCAGGGCGTGCCGATGCGCATTGGCGTGAACTCCGGCTCGCTCGAAAAGGACCTGATCGAAAAGTACGGCTATCCCTGCCCGGAAGCGATGGTGGAAAGCTCGCTCCGGTACATCGAGATGGCCGAGAAACTGGGCTACGACCAGATCATCGTGAGCCTGAAGGCCAGCCATGTGCCGACGGCGGTGGCGTGTTACACCCAGTTCGCCCAGGTGAGCGACTATCCAACGCATGTGGGGATCACCGAGGCAGGCTCGCGTGAGTATGGCACGCTCAAGAGTGCCGCGGGCATTGGGGCGATTCTGCTCAGGGGCATCGGCGACACGATTCGCGTCTCGCTGCTGGGCGACCCGGTCCCCGAGATCGCGGCGGGCTTTGACATCCTCCGCGCCTGCGACCGCCGGGTCACGCGCCCCGAAGTGGTTGCTTGCCCCACCTGCGGCCGGCTCGATATCGATCTCGAGCGGATCGTCGCCGAGGTCGAGGAACGCATGAAGACGCTGCCCAACCCGATCCGGGTGAGCATCCTCGGCTGCCTGGTCAACGGCTTTGGCGAGGCCAAGGAAGCCGACCTTGGCATCGCCGCCGGGGCAGGCAAGGGGATCATCTTCAAGAAGGGCGTTCCCATCCGGCACGTCAAGGAAGCCGAGATGGTCGAGGCGCTTCTCGAGGAAGTCGCCCGCTTTGGTGACGAGGTCAAGCCGCTCGATTCCTATCTCGAGAAAGAAAAACAGCGGCGTCAAAAGCAGGCACTGACGGTGCTTGGCTGAGAGCGAGATCTCGCCTGGCGCAGGCACGTTTGCCGCGGGCGTTCGCGAGCGCGTTTTGATTGCACACATCTGAATGCGATATTGGTTCCGCGCGATGCGGCAGACTAAATCATGCGCAGGGCGCATGAAACACCCCTGGGAACCATGAGGCGCCCAGGGGCGTAAGTGGCTCGAGCTCTGGACCAGTCTTACTCGCCCGCGCTCGCGGCGGCAATGGCTGGGGTCGTTTCGCTCTTGGAGGACGCCTCGAACTTGAGACGCCTGAGATCTCCCTCGCCCATCACGTTGACCTGGACGCGATCCTTGCCCTGGAAGGCGTTGCGGAGGATCTCCTCGCTCAAGGGGTTCTCGATGTAGTTTTCGATGGCCCTGCGCAGGGGCCGGGCGCCATATTCGGGGTTGTAGCCCCGGGCGATCAAGAAGTCCTTGGCCTCGTCGGAGAGTTCAAGCTCGAGTCCACGCTCCGCCATGCGGCCGCGAATCTTGGCGAGCTCGATGTCGACGATGGTCTTGAGGTCATCCTTGTTGAGCGCGTGGAACACGATCACGTCGTCGACCCGGTTCAGGAACTCGGGGCGGAAGTACTTCTCGATCGCGATCTTGAGCCGTTCCTTCATTTGCTCGTAGCCGGAGGCCTCATCACGGCCGCGATCGAAACCGAAGATGTTGGCGCTCGTCGTCGCCTCGGCTCCGGCGTTCGTGGTCATGATGATGATCGTGTTCTTGAAGTCGACGTTGCGGCCGAAGCTGTCGGTGAGCCGGCCTTCCTCCATGATCTGGAGCAGTGTGTTGTAGACGTCGGGATGGGCCTTTTCGATCTCGTCGAGCAGAACGACGGCGTAAGGCCGGCGGCGGATTTTCTCAGTGAGCTGGCCGCCTTCCTCGTAGCCCACGTAGCCCGGAGGGGCGCCGATGAGCCTGGAGACGTTATGCTTTTCCATGTATTCGGACATATCGATCTGAATCAATGCATCGACATTGCCGAACATGAACTCGGCGAGGGCCTTGGCGAGCAAGGTCTTGCCGACGCCGGTGGGTCCGGCGAAGACGAAGCTGCCGATGGGGCGCTTGGGGTCCTTGAGCCCCGCGCGGCTGCGGCGGACCGCCTCGCTGATTCGCTTGATGGCCTCGGTCTGGGAGATGACCTTCTTCTGGATCTCGTCTTCCATCCGCAGCAGGCGTGCGCTTTCCTCGGTTTCGAGCCGGGTGATCGGGATGCCGGTCATCTTGCTGACGACCTCGGCGATCACCTCCTCGTCGACCATGCCGTCGACTTCCTTGGAGCGTTCGCGCCACTCGCGCGTGATGGATTCCTTCTTTTTCTTGAGCTTGTCCGCCGAGTCGCGGAGCGCGGCGGCGCGTTCGAAGTCCTGGTTGGCGACCGCTTCTTCCTTGTCCTGATTGAGCCGCTCGATTTGCTCGTCGAGCTCTTTCAGGTCAGGGGGGCGGGTCATGGCCTTCAGGCGCACGCGGGCGCCTGCCTCGTCCACGACGTCGATCGCCTTGTCGGGCAGGCAGCGGCCGGAGATGTAACGATCCGAGAGCTCAACGGAGGCCTCGAGCGCCTCGTCAGTGATCTGCACGCGGTGGTGGGCCTCGTACCGATCGCGCAGGCCGCGGAGGATCTCGAGCGCCTCGCTCTGGCTGGGCGGCTCGACCAGGATCGTCTGGAACCGCCGCTCGAGGGCCTTATCCTTCTCGATGTATTTCCGGTATTCATCGAGCGTGGTGGCGCCGATGCACTGGATCTCGCCACGCGAGAGCGCGGGCTTGAGCACATTCGAGGCGTCGATCGCGCCTTCCGCGCCCCCCGCGCCGACGAGCGTGTGCAGCTCGTCGATGAAGAGGATCGTGTTCTTGGCGCGGCGGACCTCGTTCATGACGGCCTTGATGCGCTCCTCAAACTGGCCGCGGTACTTGGTGCCGGCGACCATCATCGCCAGGTCGAGCACCACGATCCGCCGGTCCCGGAGCAATTCGGGGACGTTGGCGTCCACGATCATCTGGGCCAGACCTTCCACAATCGCGGTTTTGCCCACACCGGCCTCGCCAAGCAGGACCGGGTTGTTCTTGGTTCGCCGCGACAGGATCTGGATGACCCGTTCGATTTCATTCTGGCGGCCGATGACGGGATCCAGCTTGCTTTGCCTCGCCAGATCTGTCAGGTCGCGACCAAACGAATCCAAGGCAGGTGTCTTGGACCGGTTGCCGCGTGGCGTGGCGCCGCCGCGTTCGCTTTCGCCGCCAGCGTCCATCCCATGACCGAGCAAGTTCAGCACCTCCTCGCGCACTTCTTCGAGCTTCAGGTTGAGATTCATCAAGACCTGAGCGGCCACGCCCTCCTGCTCCCGGAGCAGGCCAAGGAGCAAGTGTTCGGTGCCGACGTAATTGTGATTGAGGTTGCGCGCTTCCTCGATCGCATACTCGATGACTTTTTTGGCCCGAGGGGTCTGAGGCAGTTTGCCCATCGTGACCATCTCGGGTCCCGTTTGGACGATCTTCTCGACCTCGTTGCGGATCTTCCTGAGATCAACGTCGAGATTCCGCAAAACGTTCGCGGCGACCCCGCTTCCCTCCTTGATCAGTCCGAGCAAGACGTGTTCCGTGCCGACGTACTCGTGATTGAAGCGCTGCGCCTCCTGATTGGCGAGCAACATCACCTTGCGAGCACGTTCGGTGAAGCGTTCAAACATGCGGTTCCACTCCGATCCCGATCAGCCGTTCCTGTCTCGCGTTGCTTCGGCCGATCCTTATAGACTCGCCGAGCCTGGGCTCGGGCGCGATGGCCATGACGCCCATTCAGCGCTGCCCGCCCAGTCCTCGAGACTCGCCACACCCCTGTGCAAAGCGAATGCCGAGGTCAGGATCATACATAACACCTCCCGGGGGAGCCAAATGGGATTCTCTCCAGTCGCTCCGTCCTTTTTCTTCGCTGCCGGCCGATTCGAAGGAGAAGTCATTGTCGCATTCGGCCAATCCTCGGCCCCTTCACCTACGGATTCTAGATCAAGGCCAACCTTGAATCAAGCTCCATTCTATACGCGTATTCACCTGGATGGGATTGGGTTGGGGCTGCGCGCATGCGCCTGGGCCTGGCGGGTCGGGGAGGGGGAAGGCGGCGGGGTTGGTTGGTTAGCGGAGAAGTCGGTCGCGGAGCTGGCGGCCGATGCGCTTGAGTTTTTCCTGGTCCGAGACGGAGATGCCGGCCTTTTTGGTCACGTTGTCGATGGAGATGCCGCCGGCCTGGACGACCATGTCGTCGACGGTTCCCTTGAGATTGAGGCTTGTGACGTCGCTGAGCTCGAGCTTGAGATCGGAGAGCAGGCGGCGGGCCTGGTTGGACATGCGGCCGTCGAGGCCGTCGATTCGGATGTGGTAATCGATTGCGCCATCGAGGCGGGTGGAGCCGGCGAGAATGAGGGGGATGCGGCCGATATTGAGGGTGGAATGTTCGGTTGTGATTCTCTGATCCTTGACGATGAAATCGGATCGAATCGAGGCCGTGCGGCCCTGGCCGGGCATTTCGCCGATGCGTGCGAGCTCATCGACCAGGTCTGCGCCGTCGAGGTCGATGGGGCTGAGCGCCAGGCTGCCGTGCCCTTCCAGCGAGCGGAGAAAGGTTTCGCGATTGACGGGCCGCGCGGCCAGGTAGAGATCGGTGCTCAGGCGTCCCTTGAGATGCAGCCTGGCGCCGGAAAGCACAGGGGCCACGTAGCGCAGGATCGACATGCCGTCGTCCATGACCACGTCATCCGCGCGGAGGCGGAGCTCGGCGAGCGGCATCGAGCTTGTGCGATCGAGCTGGGCCGCCATGCGGAACGGGCCGCCGTTCAGGGTGCCGGAAAGCTCACTGACGGTGATCCTGCGGCCTTCGCGGGTCGCCAGCCCGTTCAGGCCCTTGATGTTCATGCGCGTTCGGGTGGGCTCGTCGACGATCAGGAGCTCGCAATCGATGATCTCGATGGTCAGGGGGACGCGTTCGCCGTGGATTCGGTTTGGTCCATCATCGTCACGGGGCCTGAGCAGGTCCGCGAGCTCGAGCACGCCGTCTGCGCCGCGCAGGATGCGCAGGCGGCCTTTTTCAACCCGGATGTGCGTGGGTTCGAGCCGCCCTTGCAGAACCTGCCAGAGGCCGACGTCGACACGCACGGACTGTGCCTCGAACCAGGGATCGGCGGCCGGCGAGGTCGATGCGCCTGGCTTGCTCACCTCCAGATGGGCGAGCTCGAGCCCCCCCATGAGGCAACCCGAAACACTCTTCAGGTGCACCGTCTGGCCGCTGATGCGGGCGAGGCCCGTGGTAAAACAGCCGATCGTCCAGCCTTTCGGCAGCAGGAAGACCAGGCTGAGCCATCCCACGAGCGGAAGACCAAGCAAGGCGAGCAGCCAACGCGCGCGCTTGCGCATCCAGTCGAGCACCATGGGAGTCCTTTCCCACCTCTCTCGTGGTCAAACCGCAACCCTGCGGAATCTTTCGTGAGCAAACCTTAACGTGACGACAACAACCTGGCAAGCCCGACTTTGTGTTCGGATGTGCCCTGTCTGGCGCGAATCAGCGGATGCCGAGCGAGACGTACTTGGTTTCGAGATAAGCCTCGAGACCTTCCACGCCGAGCTCGCGCCCCATGCCGGATTCCTTCATGCCGCCGAAGGGGCACTGGGGGGTGGCCGGGACGGGGTCGTTGATGCCGATCACGCCGGCCTCGAGCCCTTCGGCCATGCGGATGGCGACCGAGATGTCGTTGGTGAAGACATAAGCGGCGAGGCCGTAGGGGGTGTTGTTGGCCGCGGCGATGACCTCATCGATCTTGCCGAAATCGAGCAGGGGCATGACGGGGGCGAACGGCTCCTCCGTCATGATCCGCATGCTCGAGGAGACCTCGCGAATGACGGTCGGCTCGAACCAGTAACCCTGGGCGAAGCGATTGGAGCGGCCGCCGCCGGTGAGGACCTTGGCACCCTTGGACCTGGCGTCGTCGACGAGTGCGGACGTCTTGGCGAGCGCCCGGGCTTCGAACATGGGGCCGACCTGGACGCCGGGCTCGAGCCCGTCGCCGACCTTGAGCGCCTTCGTGGCCTCGACAACGGCCTCGGTGAAGTTGCCGGCGATCTTGTCGTGGACATAGAACCGCGAGGGGGCGATGCACACCTGGCCGTTATTGCGGAATTTGCCGATCACCGCCGCCTGAGCGACCTGTTCGCAATCGGCGTCTGGGAAGACGATGAGGGGCGCATGGCCGCCGAGCTCGAGGCTCAGGCGCTTGACCTGGTCGGCCGAGCGCTTGATGAGCTCCTTGCCGACGGCCGTCGAGCCGGTGAAGCTGATCTTGCGGACGGCGGGGTTGGCGAAGAAGGCATCGGCGATGGGCACGGCCTGGCCCATGACCAGGTTGGCCACGCCGGCGGGCGCTCCGGCTTCGATCAGACACTCGAACATTTCGAGCAGGGTAAGCGGGGTCTGATCGGCGGGGCGTGCGACCACGGTGCAGCCCACGGCGAGGGCGGGGGCGATCTTGCGGCTGGGCAGGGCGGCGGGGAAGTTCCAGGGAGTGATCGTGGCCACGACGCCCACGGGGTGCTTGATTGCGAAATGCCGCTTGGCCATGTTCGCCGGCGGGATCATCCGGCCGTAGGTGCGTTTGCCTTCCTCGGCGAACCATTCGAATGTGTCGGCCGCGTGCATGACCTCGGCCCGGGCCTCGCCGAGCGGCTTGCCCTGCTCGAGCGTGAGCGTGCGGGCGATGCGATCCGCCCGGTCACGCATGAGATCCGCCGTCTTCTTGAGCACCTTCGCGCGTTCGTATGCCGAGACGCTCCGCCACGCGGGGAAGGCCCTGGCCGCGGCTTCGATCGCACGCTCGGCGTCCGCCCGGCCGCCATACGCGACCTCGGCGATGATCGACTCGTTGGCCGGGTTCTCAATCTTGAGCGTGCCGCCGTCGAGCGCGTCGACCCACTTGCCGTCGATGTACATCCGCGTCGATACGCTCACTGTCTCGGTCGCCATCGTTTCTCCCCACCAGAACAGCGGCACGGCCGCCGCGCGCCAGAAGCCGCGAACGACCGGAGCTCCGCGATGGAATTCCGTTTCACCATAGCAACGGCGCAGCGGGGGATCAATCGCCGCAACCGGCACGAAGCCGGCTCTCATCGAGACAAGGGGGATCGGCTACTGGTTCTGAGTCTCGCCCGCCAGCGGAGTTCGCGCCCTTGCTCTGACCCCCAGCGACGCCCGGGGTGCGTGCTCGAAATGAGGTCCATGAACCGCCCCCGCGGGCATCAGCAGGGGGCGAGGTTGAGATTGCTTTAGACTTGGCCGCTTGAGCGCCTGCAGCGGGTGCTCGACGAATCGGTAGATCAGATACGCCCCTGCGTTCACGAGCGGAAAGCCCAGCAGCACCACGATCGGATTCGCCCGCGTGGTCCCTGGCAGAGCCGCCGTGAGCAGGATTCCGACCGCCCAGTGGCAAAGATAAATGGGATAGCTCAGATTCCCCGCGAACTGATCCAGCCGCGCCATCCAGCCTGGGAGCGTTTTCGATTCCAGGCGCATTAATGTGATCATGGCAAAGACTGACGCCGCGAGCGAGGTATACAGGCCGAGCCCGGTGGGGCCGCCTGGGATATTGAGCGAGAACCAGACATGCAGCCACCAGATGCTTGCAGCGGCGACCGCGGCCCACGGGGTGGTGATGCGCGGGATCCGGTCGCGCAGGTGATACACGAGGCAGCCTGTGCTGAAGGCGAGCGAGCAGGCGGGGATGAAGATGTAGCGTTCACCGAATGGGGTGTTTGTGGCGAGCAGATACACTGTGTAGGCCAGGCTCGCGGCGAACCAGGTGATGGCGATCCGCCGCCCGCGCCCCAGCCCAAGCGCAATCGCCACGTAGTACCAGAGCTCGACCCGAAGCGCTCTCGACCCATGCAGCAGCTCCTGCCCATCGGGCGTGGAGACGAGCGAGAGCGAGTAGATCCAGCCCATGCGAGACACAGGCCGCTTGAGGATCGGCAAGAAGGTCTCGGACTGTCGCGGCAGGAAGTACAACACCAGGAACATGACCACGCAGACGGCGTAATATCCTGGATAGATTCGGAGCGCGCGATTGACCGCGAAGCGGACGACGCCCCGGGGCGAGAAGCCGTATTTCTCGTTGAGGATGAGCGTCATCAGGTAGCCGCTCAGGCAGTAGAAGCCCCAGACCGCGTAGGCCGCGGGGCCGGGGATCATGCCCGCCCAGAGATGCGAGGCGGCGACGCAGAACGCCAGGCCGTATCGATAGAGTCCGAACATGGCTTGCTGGCCCCCGGCCGGTTCTTACTCGAGCAAGGTGGTCGCCGCGGGCGGAGCGCCTGTGCTCCGAGCGGCGGCTTACTTGCGAGCGATAAAGAGATGCAGATCTCCCTCTCCGGCCATGTAACAGAATTCCTGGGACCAGATCGAGTAGCCAAGCGCGGACTGGAATCCGGCCGCCTTGAGGTATTCGAGCAGATCCCAGCCGAAGTGGTGGAAGCAGAGGCAGCCCTGCGGATCGAGCGGATCGCCGTGGTATTCGGGGGGCAGGATGTGCTCGATGGAGCCGTCCGCGAGCACGCGGGCGCGCTCGAGATGCGCTGGGCCGCGGTGAAACGGGGCGCCCAGGAGCAGCCAGCCGCCGGGTTTGAGGACGCGGCAACATTCGGCGAGCGCGGCCGGGAAGTCCGGGATATGCTCCATGACCTCGAGGGAGACGACGCCGTCGAAGCTTCCATCGGCGAACGAGAGCGCAGTGAGGTCCTCATGGCGGATGTGGGCGGCGTTGGTGCATCCCCTGGCGGTGCCGTCGCGCAGGAACTCGCTGCCGACCGAGCGGGGATAATGCTTGTGCATCCAGCGGAAGAGCGGGGTGATCTGCTCGGTGAGGTAGATGTTGGCCCTGGGGCCTGGCGCCAGAATCGCCCGCATGAGATGGACGGTCGCGCGGGTGCGGCTGTTGAGGTGGCAGTCGGGGCAAAGCAGTCCTTCGCGCCAGTTTGGGGAGCCAGACTCGGGCAGTGGCGTGAAGAAGCGGCGGTAGCGGCCGCAGCAGATGCAATAGCCTTCGGTTGCGAGGGCGTCGCCCGGCGTGATCTGATCTTCCAGGAACGCGCGGCGCTCCGCCAGTGCGCCGCGCTGGGCGCGCAGGAATTGCTCGTATTCGCCATGGCTCGCCAGCGGCACAGCCTGGAGCCGCGGCATGCTCAGGCGCGGGAACAGGCCCAGGCTCCGCGATTCCAGCCGGGCGCGCAAGCCATTGATCAGTGTGCCCACCCCAGTTTGTCGAAGCGCCTGCGCCATGAAATGTGCTCCCCGCTCAGGTGGTTCCGAATACCGCCGCGATGCCAGAAACGCAACGCGGTGCTTTCAGGAGACCCCCGCCCCTGCGTTCACACGCGGATATTCCCGGCCGGCAGCCCCTCGCCGCGGCCGATCAAGGCCAGCCCACGAGAGCAGCTCGTCCACCTGCTTCGAGGCCGCCTCGACCGAGAAATGCTTGCGCAAGTTCTCTTGCCCGTTCTCCGACAGCCTGCGCCAAAGCTCGGGGGAGCTCCAGACCTGCACCACCGCTTCAGCGAAGGCAGCGGGATCGTCGGCGATCATGCTGTTCTGCCCGTGTACAAGATACATGCCCTCGGCCGCGATCGAGCTCACAACAGTCGGCACGCCCAGGGCCATGCTTTGGTTGACCTTCCCCTTCACCCCGGCGCCGAAACGCAATGGGGCGACCGAGAGTCTCGCCCGGTCGAAATAGGGCTCCGCGTCAGGCACGTAGCCCAGGACCTCGATCGCTTCGCCGGCCAGATCGAGGATCTCCTCGGGCGGCCGCGGTCCAATGATCTGAAACCGGGCCTGCGGAATCTGGCAACGCACACGCGGGAAGATTTCACGCGCGAAATAGAGCACGGCGTCGCGATTGGGGGGATGAGCGAAGCTGCCGATGAACAGGATCGCGTTACGGCCCTCGTAACCCGGCGGGTTGTTCCTGGGCATGGGCAAAATGGTGGGGATGATATGGATGGTAAGCTCGGGATCCTCACGCAGCAACACTTCGCGCTCCACGTTGCTGACGACGATCGTTGTGTCGCAGAGCCAGGCGAGCCGCAGCTCCTGCTCCTTGCGCATCTCAGCCGCGGTCCTGAGTTCGGGGTCATTCTTGAGCGCGGCTTCGCGCTCCTGGCGCCTGTAGTGCAGGTCGACGGTGTCGAACGCGATCCTGGCGGCGGGCGCCAGCCGCTTCACGGTGAAGAGGTGGCGCTCGGCATGGTCCGCCCGCGACAGAATGGCAAGGTCGATGTCCTGGCCGTGTTTCCGCAGAAAATCGGACAGAGAATAGTAATAAGGGGGATGAATGATCTCGATCCCGATGGCCTGGAGCTGCTCGTGGTAAGGAGAGTTCAGGGCCAAGTTGTCGGGAAAGAACGCCACATGATGCCCGCCGCGGCGAATGGCGCGCATGAGCTCGAACATGCGCAGCGACCCGGCGTCGCGGTCGGGTGTCGGCACCATGTGGTCGACCACGAGCACCTGGCCGCGCGCATGGCCGGCGATTCCACTGGGATGCACGAGCCGCGGCGGCGCCTCGGGCGGCTCAGGGTGAGACTCGAGACGATCCCGCCAACGCTCGCGGAACTTCACCTGATTCACACGCTGATACGCCTTCGTGCCCGAGTCCAGGTCGGTGCCGGACGTGAGCCCCTCGTGATGCACGATCGAAGCCCGGGGCTGGTAGATCACCTTGTGCCCGGCGTGGCGGATCTTGAAGGCGAGGTCGGTGTCCTCGTAGTAAGCCGGGGTGTAGCGGGTGTCAAAGCCGCCCAGGCGCTCGAAAAGCGTGCGCGGCACCATCACGCATGCCCCCGAGCAGTAATCGACCTCTCGCGCGAAGTTATAGCGGGGGTGGTTGGGATCGTCGTAGCGGCCGTAATTCCAGCCCGACGCGTCGCGCCAGATGACCCCTCCCGCCTCCTGAAGCCGCCCGTCTGGATAAATCAGCTTGGCTCCGGCAAGTCCAGCATCGGGGAATTCGCGGAAGGTCTGCGCAAGCGCCTGAAGCCAGCCGTCCGTCACCGTCGTGTCGTTGTTCAGGAAGACCAGAAAATCACCCCGCGCAACCGCTGCGCCGCGATTGCAGGAGCCAATAAAGCCCAGGTTTTTCTTGTTCCGCAAATAGACGAGATTGGGCATCCGAGCAAGCAGACGCTCGGTTTCGTCCGACGAGGCGTCATCAACCACGATCACCTCGTAGGACAGGTCGGCGGTGTGGCGTGTGATCGAGTGCAGGCAGCTCAGCGTCTCGGCGAAATGGTTGAAAACGGGAATGATGATCGAGGCGTGGACCGTCTCAAATGCCGGAAGGTTGGGAAGCAAAGCCGCCCCATCGCCGGGGTTGTCGCTGCGCTTCCTGGGTGCGCGCGAAAAGGAAGCGCGCGCAAACGCGCGTTCTGGCAGCTCGGAAATGAGCCTTCCCACCGCGCGGAGATGATGCTGGCGATAGGGGCGATGCCTGAGCCGTGGGACCGCCCGGATCGCTCGGATTCCCACTCTGAGCAGTTTTCCTCGCCGACTGCCGGCAGGCGCCAGCGAATGCCATGCGTGAAGCAGTTGCAGCGTCAACTGATACGGCCGCGAACTCTCGAATTCCGCCTTCGCCCGCAGCGCACTGGCCAGCTCGATCTCCAGCTCGCTCGCCGAGCGCGCAAGGACCGTGATCCAGTAATCCCTGGCGTCTCCGCGGGCGCGCGAACGTTCCTCGCCGGTCAAACCGTTGTGCTCGGCTCTCGCGATCCTTCCCTGGTCGTTGCTCACGTTTTCTTCCCCGAGTCCTGGGATGAACGAGATTCGGCGCGCCTTCTGGTTCTGGCCCGGCTCTTTCGTTCTCGTCAGAAAACTCGAACCGACTTTACCCCAGACTCGCATCCGCCCATTCAGTTGGTCGGTCGTCGTGAAGTGTAGGCATGCAGTATCGTTAAGTCCGAATTGCGTCAACCGGGATTCCTTGAGGTTTGTTCCTGGAGCTTTTGTGTTTCGCCCAGATCCCCAGGAAACAGGGACGATTGATGAAATCGTTGTCATTGTCAACTTTGGTAAGAATGGCTCAACCCGGAGCATCCGCGCAGCCGATCAAGAGGATGAGGGCGTCGTGCGCCCACCAATTTGGGGGGACTGCGCGGGCTGCCCACACTTCTCCGGTATGGGTCCATGAAGGAATCGCATGGCAGCGGCTGGGTGCATGCAACGGTCTGGATTCGGATCGTCGCGCTCGTCTGGCTCGTGGCGTCGGTGGGCGCGGGGAGGGCGGAGGCCGCGGCCATCCATCCTCGGCGGGCCGATGTGCGCCTCAGGGAAAGCGCAGCCGAGTATGTCGCCCAGCAGGTCCAGTTGCGGCACGAACGGTTCGCGTATCGCGCTGCGCTCCTGGCCGACTCGCGGTCGTGGTCGCGCTACCTGCTTGGCGGTCCCAGCGTGTGGGGGGCGATCGTGCACCCGCCGGTCTCGCCCGCCGTCGAGGCCGCGATCTGGAAGGCCATCCGCACCGATCCCGGCGGCACCGCACCCTTTGTCGACTACCTGCTCTGGAAGCAGGCCCGTGATCCCGCTCGGTTCGCCTACTATCACCCCCGGCTGGCACCCATTTTGACCCAGATGCGCAGCCCCGTGATCACCCCCTCGGTCGCTCCCACGCCACCGCCTTCAACCCCGCTCGTCGAGCCGCAGCAAGTGCCTGAGCCCACGGGAATCCTGGTCGGTCTCATGCTCGCCGGCTTCGCCCGGGTGTGGCTTGCTCGCAAACGGGCGAGCTAGCCGCCGCCAAGGACAATCGCCCGTTCGTGCGATGCTATGTTAAATTGCAGCAGCGGAGCCGGCTCGATCCCTGCCCTGGGAACGCCGGCCGAACCCGCGACCGTGGCTCGATGTCCGCTCCTTGAGGCGCGCGAATCGAAAGCCCCGGCTCATTCTCTGCGAGGAACCCCGTGGCGCGTTTTTTCTTGACGACGGCGATCGACTATCCCAACAGCCGGCCCCATATCGGCACCGCGTTCGAAAAAATCGGCGCGGACGTGCAGGCGCGGTTCCGGCGGATGGAAGGCGACCAGGTCTTCTTCCTGATGGGCAACGACGAAAACACCGTCAAGGTCCCCCAGCGCGCGCGGGAGCTGGGGCTCGAGCCCAGGGCCTACGTCGACCGCATGGCCGGGGAATTCAAGGACGTCTGGCGGGCGCTTGATATCTCCTTCGACGATTTCATTCAGACAAGCGAGGAACGGCACCACATCGGCTGCCAGAAGTTCATCCAGGTCGTGCATGACCGCGGCGACATCTACACCGGCGTCTACAAGGGGCATTACTGCAACGGCTGCGAGACCTTCAAGACCGAGAAGGAGGTCGAGGAAGGAGGCGGAAAATGCCCCAACCACCCCAGTACCGCGCTCGTATGGCTCGAGGAGGAGAACTACTACTTCAAGCTTTCCGCCTACCGGGAGCGGTTGCTGGCGCATTACGCCGCGAACCCGGATTTCATCCAGCCTGAAAGCCGCCGCAATGAGATCGTCACGCTGGTGGAAGCCGAGCTCCGCGACGTGGCGATTTCGCGCAAGGGCCTTTCCTGGGGCATCCCGGTGCCGTTCGACCCCGCGCAGACCATTTATGTCTGGTTCGACGCGCTCCTCAACTACATGACGGCCGCGGGCTATGGCGCGGATCCCGATCGGTTCGCCGCGCACTGGCCGGCCGACGTGCACGTCATCGGCAAGGACATCACCCGCTTCCACTGCGTGCTCTGGCCGGCCATGCTCATGTCAGCCGGGCTGCCGATCACCAAACGCGTCTTCGGCCACGGCTTCGTTTACCGCAAGAACGAGGCCACCGGCGAAGTGCAAAAACTCTCGAAAAGCCTGGGCAACGTGGTCGAGCCCATGGACCTGGTCGAACGCTTCTCCTCCGAGGCGTTTCGATACTACTTTCTCAGTCAGTGCCCCTTCGGCGGCGACGGCGAGTTCTCATTCGAACGCTTTGCGGATGTTTACAATAGTGCGCTCGCCAATGGCCTGGGCAATCTCTACAGCCGGATTCTCTCCATGTGCCTCAAGTACTTTGGCGGCAAGCTCGAGGCCGCAAACACCGTCGACAGCAGGCGCTGGTGCCCAGGAACCGACACCGTTGCCCTCGTCGCCGAGCTCCGTGGCCTCGTCGGTCACTTCGAATACACCCCCGCCATCCAGAAACTGCACCGCGAGGTCTTCGATCCCGCGAATCGCTATATCACCGAAACCGAGCCGTTTAAATTGGCCAAAACCAACCTGGACGCCTGTCGAGAGGTTCTGATCAACCTGGCCGAGGTCCTGCGCTCGTCGGCCATCCTGCTCAAGCCGTTTCTCCCGCGAACCGCCCTAACATTTTACAGGGCTTTTAATTTCGACGAGATCAAGCCCTGGGATCAGGTTTCATTCGCAGACGCCGCCCAGCCCGCCTTGCCGCCGGTTCTGCTGGTCACGGCGGCTACGCAAGCGGGCAAGCCCGCGCCCCTGTTCCCCAAAATCGAGGTCGGATCGTAAGCCCTTGAGCGATCCCGCGGGTAACGATTTGTAAATGGCGTCCTGCTAACGAGATTCCGCTTCCCCTGTGGCCGAAGCCTGGTATGGTGCCGTAACGGCGGATGACGCCGTCCGCCTGAGTCGCCTGAATTGGCGAGTTGCGGTTGCACAGGGAAGGGACAGGCGACATGGACGACGCGTCACGTCATCTTGTCATCGTGCTTTCGATGCACCGGTCGGGTTCCAGTCTGACCACGCGCATTCTTGAGCGGCTGGGGATGTCGCTGGGGCCGTATCCGCTCAACGGAGCCGCACCCAGTAATCCCTACGGCCACTACGAGTCCATGCCCTTCATGTATCTAAACATGAAGGTTCAAAGTCTTGTGCATGGTTTTGATGCTGACTTGCCCGATTCGCCCGAGGTGCTGGCGCGGTTTGTGGCGTCCCGCGGCGTCTGGCCGGCCGACATTCATATCCCTGACGCGCTTTATGCCGAGGGGCGGGAGCTCGTGCGCGGCCTGTTGCAGTCGGGCCGGGTGTCTGGATTCAAGGATCCAAGAACGGTGCTGGCCTGGCCCTTCTGGCGGCGGGTGCTGGATGCATTTCCCGAGGTGCGGGTGATTCCGCTTGGGCTGTTGCGCTCGCCGCACGAGATGGCGATGAGCCTTGTCACGCGCAGGCAGGGAATGCTGAGTTACTGGGATTCGCTTGACGTGGCGGGTCTGCATCTGGGGCGGTTGCGGGCGATTCTGGCGGAGTGGGGTGAGCATCCGCCCTGCCTTTGCTTTGGCGACGGCGGCTACTTGCGTGGGCTTGAGATCGCGGCGCGTTGGTGCGGGCTTGAGTGGAAGCCAGATGCGGCGATCGAGGCGATCGATCGCTCCTGCGTTCATCATGAGCCCGCGGTGATTGCGCACTGGGCACAGGAGCATTTTGACGTGCTGCGGGGGATGTCGGGCGGGTCGCCGGCCGCGCAGGAAAATCGGGTTCGGCTCGAGTCGGACGCGCGTGCGATTGAGAAGACCCAGCTTGCGAACTGGGCGCGGGCTGAGGCCAATCTGAAGCAAGCGTGTGCGGAAGCGGAACAGGCAAGGCGGGCCAGTGCCGAGGCCGAGAACCGCCGTACGCTTGCCGAGGCGCAGTTCTCGGCCCAGGCCGCGCAGCTCGCGGATGCTCAGAACCGGCTCGCGGAAGCGTGGTCGCGGATCGGCGAGCTGCAGGCGACGCTCTCGTCCATGGCGGAGGAGCTCTCGGTGCTGCGGGAACAGGCGCACCACTGGCGCACTCGGCTGGAGCGGCTGCAATCGAACCCGGTGATTTCACTGGCGCTTGAAGGCCGGCGCACGCTTCGCCGGCTCTTGCACTCGAATCGCGTGGCGAGCTAGGCAGTACGCGGCGTGATCCTGGCCTGGACGGCGGCGGAGAATCCGTCGCGGCCATCCAGCCTCGCCTGGCTGATCCGCGCAATGCGCTGGGCGGCCTGGCCGTCGCCGTACGGGCTGCCGCCCCGTGCCATGCGGGCGTAGGCGCTTTCGTCCTCGAGCAGCCGCGAAACCTCGTGCACGATTCGTTCAGGATCGCGCCCCACCAGCCGGGCAACCCCCAGCGCGAGCACCTCGGGCCGTTCCGTTTCCTCACGCAGCACAAGCACCGGCTTGCCCAGCGCGGGGGCCTCTTCCTGAATACCGCCGGAGTCCGTGAGAATCAGCGCCGCCTGCTTCATGGCGGCCACGAACGCGAGATACGGCAGGGGGCCCGTGAGCCGGACACGGGCAAGCGCGCCAAGCGCCCGCGTAACCGTCTCCGCAACGCACGGGTTGGGATGAAGCGGCCAGCGGATCTCGACGTCCGGATAGCGGTCGTGGATCTCGGCGACGGCGCGGCAGATCCGTTCCAGCGGCGCGCCCCACGAATCGCGGCGGTGCGCGGTCACCAGGATCGTTCTACGCTCGGTCTGGCATGATTCACCCCGCTGGTCCAGCCGGTCGGACACAGCCCTGAGCGCATCGATGACCGTATTGCCAGTCAGCCAGATCGAGGCAGGTTCAATCCCTTCGCGGAGCAGATTCTCCCTCGCCTCAGCCGTGGGCGCGAAGTGGAGCGCGGCGAGCTGGGCGATGACCACGCGGTTCGCTTCCTCGGGAAATGGAGCACGCAAATTGCCCGACCTGAGCCCGGCCTCCACATGCCCCAGCAGCACACCGCGCCGGCGGCTGGCCCACGCACCGGCTAGCGCGGAAGTCGTGTCTCCCTGAACCAGCACAACCCCAGGCCGCACCGCCGCCAGCACTCCCGCGATCGAGTCGCTCAGCTCACGCACCGCACGCTCAAGCGCCGCACGCCGCGACAGGAATCCCAGGTCGAAATCCGCCTCAATCCCAAACGTCTCTAAAATCTCGTCGACAGCGCCGTCGTGCTGCCCCGTCTTGAGCACAATCGGCCGAAGCCCAGGCCGGACCCCAAGCGCACGCACCACCGGCGCCATCTTGATCGCCTCCGGCCGCGTGCCAATCACACACAAAACCAGCCGCCTAGCCCCGTGATCCGCCATGACGCTCGCTCCGCTTGGCCATCTCCAGCCAGGCATCACGCGCCCTCCGGGCAAGCCGAATGGCAGGCTCAGGCGCGTGCCGCTTCACCAGCTTTCTCAGCGTCAGGCGATTCTGCGCTCGCCCATGACGCATGTACCAGTGATAATATGAGCAGCCAGGGTCGCTGGCGTCAAACGGATCGGAGAACGCCGCCATCAGGTCGTCGCGGCGGCGATAAAGCAGGCGATGATCCGTCGTCACCGGCGAGCCATTCGAAAACACGCCATAGCGGCAGGGGATCTTCCCCACGGTTTCCTGGCCGAGCTCCTTGCACCGCGCAATGTACCAGTCGCGGAACTCGAAGAGCACCGGCGAGTGGGCGCCATAACGCTCGAGCATGATCTTCTGCGCCCCGGAATCAAAGCCGGAGAAATGATAAAACACAAGCGGCCGGCCGTTGATCACGATGTCGTAGGGAGCCTGGCCGGTCGCGCGGCGGTTCGAAAGATTCCATGTCGCCACGTTGAATTCCGGCCCGCGCAATATCGCGATGTCGTCAAAAAACGCCGGCGCCAGGTCGACCCAGCGCTGGTCGGTAAACAGACCGTTCGACACTTCATCATAACAGAGCGCCCGCAACCGTTCCGCCCACCAGTCGATGAATTGCCGGCCCTGGCCCTCCATCCGCACCGCCAGGAAACCCAGGTTGTAAACCCCGTGCCGCAGGCAGCAGACCTCGTTGTCGAGAATCGCCTGCATGCCAGTATCGGGCACGATCTGGTGAGGGGTAAGCGCGATCGCGTGCGCGTCAAGCGCGCGGCTAATACTGTCAAGCCGCCCGGTCACGATGATATCTGGGTCAAAATAAAAGATCCGCCTGGCCCCGTGCTTGGCGGCGATGTGCTGGAACGCCGTTCCCTTGACCGCGGTGCAGAGCTCGACGATCCGGTGCTTGAAGATCCACGAAGGCAGATTCGGGATCGGCAGCTCGTCGATCAGAATCACATGATCGAACGCAGTGAGCGCGCTGGGATCGCAGGCGGGCATGCGATCGGAAAGCACAAGATGGAATATCGCTTCGGGATGAACGCGTTTTACCGAGTGCGCAAGCGCAGCGGCCTTGGGAAGATAATTCGCCGTGATACTCGTGAAGACGTGCATCCGCCCTCCTTGGCGCTCAGCAAACCCGCCGACCAAAAACGATCATTCCGCTTCGCGAGTTTTCCTAACCTGTATCCATCACGCGGTCAACGTCAGGTCTAGCAAACGGAACGCGGCCGCTCTCGACACCCACTCACAGTGCGATTGACAATCACGGAAACGCGGGCTCATGTCACGGCGTTCGCTCTGAAATTCAGGTGTGCCGCTCGATCATCTGATCACCCTGGAAATGCCACGCGGAAGCGCTCGCTCGCCGTGGCTGGAACGTCGTCTCCTCGCCTTCTGGTTTCTCGCGGCCATCGTATCTCCCCGCTCGGGGATTCATTCTGGTCCCAAAGGGTTCGGGCCGTATCCGCTCAGTTCCCGACCTCGGCCCGATCAGGCCGAGTCGCGGCTATTCACGGAGTTCTCTTCCCGAGGCGCCGAACGCGAACGGGCAACCGCCTGGAACTTCGGGATCGGAATCAGCCGCCCTCGATCGGTCGGAGCGGGCGCCACCAGCGGAAGACGGCGAATCTCACGCTTGATCCGGTTGCGCACGGCATGCTTGAGCTGATACCACGAGGCCTTGATGCCGGGCGCGGCGGCGGCGGGAAAGGTTGGGTTCAGGGGATCGTTCCAGTGCACCGGCGCCCACTGCCTCGACCAGCCGATCGCGGTATCCGCGAGTTGTCTGCGCAGCTCGAGTGAGCGGTGGGATGGATAAAGGATCGCCGAGCGATAGACCTCGACCATCTCCTCCGCCATCCGGTCCCAGCGGTAGCGGGCCACCTGCGCCCGGCCGCGGGCAATGAGCTCCTCGCGGTAGGCCGCGTCCCCCGCGATCCGCTCCATGGCCCGTGCGAGCGCTCCGATCGAAAGATCGTCCGGATAGCACGCCGCCGTTCCAGCCACCTCCGGCACCGACGAAACCGGCATGGCGATGACCGGCGTACCCGCCGCCATGGCCTCGAGCGGCGGCAAGCCAAATCCCTCATAGAGCGAGGGATAGACGAGCGCGGTGGCGTTCTGGTAAAGAACTCTCAGTTGATCGTCCGTCACCGAACCGAGGAAATGCACACGCTCCTCTCCAGAGCGCGAGCTCGGATAAAACGCGGACCGGCCCCCGTGCCGGTTGCCCACCAGCAAGAGCACAGGGGTCTG
This sequence comes from Planctomycetales bacterium, assembly GCA_027451885.1. GTDB lineage: Bacteria > Planctomycetota > Planctomycetia > Isosphaerales > Isosphaeraceae > JAKBAP01. The sequence goes on along the minus strand of DAIDHX010000136.1, from coordinate 6,655 downwards.
ATCTCCCAGGCGCTCTCGCAGCAAATCATGAGCCTGAATCAGTGCTTCCAGGTTCTTGTGATGAAAATCCGTCGCCACGCTCAGCAAGAAACGACTGGGAAGGTGCATCCCCCGCAAGATCGCCGAGTCGTTCGGCTTCCGCTCCGCAAATCGCTCGGACTCCACCCCCAGCGTGACCACCGGCACTTCCTCGCGGGGAATTCCGAACTCGGCACTGATCTCCCACGCCGCGTTCTCGGACATCGCCACCAGCCGCTGCGCGGTCATCGCGCTCAGGTTGCTGGTCACGCGATAATCCTCGTAATCCTTGTCGGTGGGAAACACCAGCGGCGTGCGATAAGCAATCAAATCGAGATATGTAATAATAATGTGAGCGGATGATCGGATTTGCAGGTTGAGATCACGCGACTCGCCGACCTGGGCGGGCCGGTGAATCACCTGAACGTCATCGGCCCAGTCCCGCTCGAGGACGATCCGGCCCGGCAGCCCTTGGGCGTTTCCCGGCTCGCGAACCAGAATGGTCAGATCGATCTCTGGTCGCTCGAACAGGGCTTGCGTCAGGCAGATGCCCAGGGTGCGCGTGCCCACGGCCACCGGGGGCAGATGCCGCAGGTCGAGCGCGACCCGGATCCGCTCCCCGGATGCCAGGCGCACGGCGTGCTCGGCCACGCGATCATCAAACGAGCCCCGGAAACGCCTCACCTGCGCGGCAAGCTGAGGATGCCGGTCGGCGACCTCGTTATGATTTTCGCCGCGCTCGGGCAGGGACTCGGTGTTCCCAGCGACCTGACCCATGAAAACGCGATTGGCCCGCTTGGCCATGAATCCCAGCCGCTGCGCCCGCATCGTCCAGTCCGCGAGCACCGCTTCGGGCGAATTCAGCGTCTCGTCCAGCGCTCCGACTGCAAGCCGCAACGTTCGCTTGAAGTACACGCAGGCCGGGTCGACGATGGGAATCGTGATCGTTCGAGGCAGCGAGGCACACGCGTCCCGGATCGCCAGGGCTCCCAGCCGCCGCTGATCCTCCCTCTCACGTTCGGTTACGGTGTGCTGCGCGGCGCCCAGACTTACCGGGGACACGCACACCGTTCGTTCCTCCAGCCACGCCGCCGCACGCAGCTCCTCGAGCCACCCCGGGTAAACCCGGCACGAAGCGCTCATGACGACCGTATCCGCTCGCGATTCACCAAGACCCAGATTCACAAGCGCCGCGAAATTCACTCGCGGCGACCCCGGGATCGTCTCCAGCCGACTCGCCGCTCCGCCCAGAACCTTCAAGTGCTCCGGTGCGACGCTGGATTCGCCGCTCGCGTCCAGAACCAGTAAACGTCCCAGCGCCTGGCCCCTGTGGTCCAGAACCGACCGCAAACAATCGCGAACATCGGTGCAGCCTTTCCGAACCAGGACGACAACATCGACGGGGTCGAATGCAGGCAGGGATCGCTGCATGAGCAGTGCTCCAGAACGTCCACAAAAGCGCAAGATCGCGCCAGGAGAAGCGAGGTCGAGCCCCTCGACCAGCCAGGGATTTCGCCGGAGTATATCGGTCCGGGCCATTCGAGCAAGCCGAACAGGGGCGACAACAAAGAAAACCCGTTCGTGATTGTTCTGCCTTGAAAGGATTGGTTGTTCCAGGATCGCATTTGCAATCCTGGGCCGGATCCGTGTCTTTCTGATTGGGAGCGCTTGACTTGACGCATCGTATGACATGAGGCAGAAACCGCGTCCCTTCGCGAACCGATCTCCACGTGGGGAACACTTTCCTCACCTGACTGTCCTGGGGCGCGTGCCAGAGCCGCGAACAGGGTTGTGGTCCCATGCCGCGATCGGCGCGGGTCCTGGCGCTGGGACTCGGGATCGCCTGGTATGGAGACTGGCCGTGTTCGCAATCTGGCGGGGACAAACCGCATCGAACACCCTGAGCCTGGTCTGGTTCGGCACCGCCCAGTTGCCAGCCGTGCTCGACCACTTCGCGCTGGGTGTCGCGCTCGCTCTTGCAATTCATCACGATCAGGGCCAAGGGATCCGCCGCCGCCTCGTCCAAAATCGCTGGCGGAACGCCATCCTGGCCTCGATCGCCAGCGCCATCACGCTGGCAACCTTCTATCAACGTCGTGATGATTTCTGAGATCAGTGGTTCACGGTTGGCCGGTGGTTCTCATTCCTGGCGCTCACCTGCCTGATGATCGTCATTGCGGCCTGTGGCTTTCACAGCCCACGTTTCTTGAAGTGGACCGCACCCCTGCGCTATCTCGGCGTCATCAGCTACGGGATCTATCTCTGGCATTCCGTGGTCATCATCTCACTTCAGCCAGTCTTCAACGGCCGGATCAGGCATAGCCTTTTCTGGACCCTTGGCCTGACGATCCTCCGGGCCGCGGGATCCTGGCACCTCCTCGAGAAACCGTTCCTGGAGCGGTTCCGAAAGCGTTATCGCCGGGATCGAGTCCAGGCTGTCTAATCGCGCGCTGGCCGATCGATCCCTGGGGCCGACCTCGCGTCGACTGGCTGATTCCATTCGGCTCGACGGGCTTTTCACACTTCGACCCAGGGCAAGTTGACGGCCTTCGGCTGGAGCACTCTCTGTGCCCACGAAACAAAGGGCAGATCCATGCAGTCCCGGGCGTCCACTTCGGGCAAAAGCTCCTCGCAGAGACCGTTTTGCACGAAAAAGGCGTTGAAGCCAAGACGCTGCACGCCAACCAGCCGATAGCCCTTCCGGCGTGCCAGTTTGACGAAAGCCGGCAGGCTGGCGCCACAGTACACGCCGAAACCCTCCATGAAGCCGCAGCGGAAGTCTGGCGCATAGGGCACGGTTAGGGACCGCTCTGCGCCCCAGATGGCCTGGACTTCGGCGACTACGACTCTCGGCTGGATCACGTCGATTGCTTCCCAGAGCCAGTAGTCGATCCCATCGATATCCAGCGAGAGCAGGTCGATTGGCCCCTCCAATCCGTGCTGGCGAATCAGGTCATTGATGTTTTCGCGCGTGATCCAGGTGTTGACGATCGTCGGGGGAAAATGCGCTGTGTCGCGGCAACGGGAGTAAAAGGCGCGGGCGTGCTGGACCAGAGCCGGATCTCCTTCGAACAGCAGGCCGCTCCAGCCGTGGTTCACGATCAGGTTCGCGGTGTTGTTCTCGACACCGTCCCCTGCGCAGATCTCCACGCACCTGCGCTTGCCCATGCCGAGCAAGCCGAGGATGTAGAGCAGAATGCCATCCTCGCCGTTCTGGCTGTATGCCCGGAATTCCACGTCGCTCAGGGGGAGTGGCGAGGATTTGCCTTCCGCGATCGAGCGGTACTGCGCCAGGAGCAGCAGTTGGCCGAGCTTGGCCGAGACCTCGCTGGAGTGGAACGCGGCCGGTTCAGGCATGGGCCCTTCAGGTCGGATGCGCCTGCTCAGGCCACGGCGGGTTCTACGAATGACGCGGCGAAGTAACTGTTCCACGACGATTCATCCCCCCGGAAAGGGAAATCAGGAGCGCCCGAGCCGAAGAACCGCCATCGCGCTCGTACAGGTAAGGATTCTTGCTATCCTCGGATTGATCGATTGCGTCAAGGGCAATCCTGCTGGGTTGCAGCAATCCCCCCGCGTGCTAACTCGCCGATATGCGTACGATTAAAGTTCTATTTCAACGCATATATTTCGCTTTGTCCGCGCATTTCTCCGTTGTGCAGGCCACCGCCCGGGATTACGAAGAAGAGTTGCGGGGTCGCCGCCACGCAGACCTTGGTACGCGCGAGAACCAGGAAAGAAGGGCCACCGGCGCCCGCGCATCGGTGGCGCCGGCTGACCACGAGATGGGCGCGCGAGTGAGAAACGGATCCGAGGCGCACGGGCAAGCCGCGTACTCATGGCGGCGTGAGTATATCGGTTCAGAAACCAAGATCAAGCCGAAGAACCGTGCAGGGCAGTACGCACCCCCCGTGCCTTGATCTTGACGGGCAGCGGACATCTTCCGAGGATACGCGCCTGAGCCCGGGCCGATCGCGCGGGTCGCGGGCGCGGAGTTCGCCGCACAACGCCAGGGAGGGCGCGATGACCCAGGTCCAAAACGAGGAGACGCTCCTCGACAGCGGCAGACTCACCGTCTCCACCCCAGCGGCGACACCTCGTTTCTTCTCACGCGGTCGCTCCAAACGCAGGCTCGATGCCGCCAATTCGCCCTCTCAGAACGTGTCTCGCCACAGCCATTTTCCCTCTCTTGACATCCTGCGCGGCGTCGCCGCCCTCTCCGTCGTCGTCTGCCACTGCATCGCACACTTTCGCTGGGAATCTTTTCCAACCCAAAATCCCCTCGCCCTGTGGTTCAGGGTCGGATGGATCGGCGTCGATCTCTTCTTCGTCATCAGCGGCCTGGTGATCACATCGAGCGCGCTCAACCTCTCCGACCAGGCGCCAGATCGATTCCGAAAGCTCTACCTCTCCCGGCGGCTTTCACGCATCGTCCCTCTGCATTATCTCACGGTCTTCCTGTATCTCATCTTCATCACACCCGAGATCCTTACCTCTGGGTCCCTGGCAAGGCTAATCGCAACCCATTTGACGTTCACGCATGGCTTCAGTCCCAATACGCTCGGTGCGCTCAACGGGCCGAACTGGTCGCTCGCCGTGGAAATGCAGTTTTACCTGCTCGTGATGGTGAGCTTGCCGCTCCTGCGCAGGGTGAACCCGCTCGCTCTCGTGGCTGGGGCGATCTCGATCGGCTGGGTCTGGAGATCCGTGGTCTTCTGGTTCTGGGCGGGTAAGTTCGCGCCTACGGGTATGAACTTGACGTGGTTAGGCATTTCGCAGCTTCCGGGGATGCTCGACCATTTCGGCCTGGGGGCGGTCCTGGGGCTGATGTTTTACCGCGACAGGTCCGGGGCGATTCGCGCCTTCCTGAAAAAGACACGCTGGCTGTGGCCGGTGATCACGGCCCTGGCCGCAACCGTGGTCATGAAGCTTTTCTGGCAGCATAGCGCCGTCTGGGATTCCTGGTGGATGGTCGTTGCCTGGCGGACCTTGCTCGCGGGCGTTTGCGCGCTTGTGGTGCTTTCAGCCTGTGCAATCCAGGATCGCTGGTTCGTGAGCCTGACTGCGCCTCTGCGCTACCTGGGTACGATCAGCTACGGGATTTACCTGTGGCACAGCCTGGTGATCTTGGCCCTCAGGCCAGTCTTCTTACCTCGGCCCTTGCATGGCACCGTCTGGACTCTGGTCATCACCTTCGCATTGGCCGCGGGGTCCTGGCACTTCTTCGAAAAACCCTTCATCGAGCGCTTCCGCAAGCCGGCGTAAGCAGAATCGTCCGCTTCAAACCTCCACCCAGGGGCGATCCTGCACCTTGGGCAGAAGCGCCTGCCGCCCCCAGGACACAAAATTCATATCCGCACATTCCTGCGCGTCAACTTCGGGCAGGAGATCCTCGCAAACCCCGTTCTTCACAAAGAGAACATTGAACCCCAGCCGCTGGGCGCCAACCAGGCAATAGCCCTTCCTGCGGGCCAGTTTCACGAACGCGGGCAAGCTCGCCCCACAGTACACGCCGAAACCATCGATGAATCCACAGCGGAAGTCAGCCGCATAAGGCACCGTGACCGATCGATCGAGACCCCAGATGCACTGAATCTCCGCGACCACCACCCGCGGCTCGATCGCGTCGATCGCTTCCCAGAGCCAGTAATCGATGCCGTTGATATCCAGCGAAAGCAGGTCGACCTCGCCCTCAAAACCATGCTGGCGGAGCAGGTCATTCATGTTCTTACGCGTAATCCAGGTATTGACGATTCTGGGCGAGTAGCTGCGGGTGTCCGCGGACTGGGAATAGAAAGAACGGGCGCGGTCGGCGAGGATGGGGTTCCCCTCGAACATCAGCCCGTTCCAGCCGTGATTCACCACCAGATTGGCGGTGTTATTGTCTACGCCGTTCCCTGCGCAGATCTCCACGCACCTGCACTTGCCCATGCCGAGCAGGCCGAAAAGATAGAGCAAAATCCCGTCCTCGCCGTTCTGGCTGAACGTCCGGAATTCCACCTCCGAGAATGAAAAGGGGGACGACTGACCCGCAGCGATCGCACGATACCGGCTCAGGAGCAGAAGCTGCCCCTGCCTGGACTCGATCGCGCCCCCCGGTCTATCACCGGATCGACCGTCCTGCGCATCATGTTTGAAGCGGCCGAGCTTGCCAGGATCGTGGCGGAGTCTGCGAGTAGCCCGGCGCAGGATCTGTTCCACGAGAGTTCGTCTTCCGTATAGGAGCGATTGCGACCAAGAAATGCCCGATCATCACAGGAAAAGTCCCGTTTGTATCCCCGCAGCGAACACATGCGCCAAAACCAATCGGGCACGAGTCTGGCCGAGTTCAGAGGATCTACCCAATTATGCGGGGGCGATCAGGCGGCTCTCTTCCAATAACTCGTTGTCCCGCGGCACCATCTTGGAGTGCACCATCTTGCGGGGTCAGGATGATGGACGGGAAGGATGGACTGACGGCGTACGTTGCGATCCGTCCATATAGGCGATATCTGAATGATAGGCAATATCTGAATGATAGGCGATATCTGAATGATAGGCGATATCTGAATGATAGGCGATATCTGAATGATAGGCGATATCTGAATGATAGGCGATATCTGAATGATAGGCGATATCTGAATGATAGGCGATATCT
>DAIDHX010000135.1 GCA_027451885.1 Planctomycetales bacterium | reverse complement strand
CGGACCCTGCAAATACCTTACCTCGAGCGCCCCCGAACCGCTGAAATCCATGATCGGACTCGAGCCGTCAAAGAGCGTCCAGGTCGTTACACCATTGGACACCGTACCAATTCGGTTGTCAAAGGGGCTGTCCACAAAAGTCTCGGAATCATGTGTCGTCCCGGAGCTTCCCGGGGCAAACGTTGCCAGGCCCCGGCGTCGTCCTGATCGCACGCGTGGGCACGAGCGAATACGAGCACGACGCGCAAGCGAGTGTGTCCCAACCCAGATACCCTGTCCGCCCTGGCAGTCGCATTACTACACATGCCATTGCGCAGTGTTGTATGGAATCGAACGCCGCTGGCCGAGGTGACAAGGCCCGGGCATCGGGGATGCGTCACGGGGCGTCACGATTGGGATGTTCGCGAGGACCCGCAATCCTCTCAGAGTCAAACCACATCGAGCAGGAATTGGGAAATTCTTGATTCGAGCTGATCGAACGCGCGTTAGATTCAGGGTGAGAAGAACCTGGAACGGCGTCTGAGCCGTTCGTCTTTCACCTTCCACGACTCACGCAAAGCACCTCGGCGATTCCCGAGTCGATGAATCCGAAAAGCCGATGCGAGGCGGGTCTGAGCACCTGGCCGGCGGTTCGTGTTCGTTTTGTCACCGGCTGGGCGCCGGCGTTGAGGGGCGGGCCTGGCACGAATGCACGCGCGGGCGGACGCGTCGTGGTCGTGTCGGAGGCGCGGTCGAGGGTGTCGTTTCCACGCCGACGAACCGAACCCAATCGCGTCAGAAAGTGAAGCCGAAGCGTGTCAGAAATTGGTGCCACAACCGCTGCGCAGAATTGAGCCAGGGCTCTCCGTAATATGAATCCAGTAAAGGAGAACCGTCGACTGCGAACCGAACCCATTGTGCCCGTGCGAACCGAACCCATTGCGCCCGTGCGAACCCAACCCAGCGCGCGGAAAAAGCGAAGGGAACGGCGGCCGTCGAACCGACCCATTGCGCCCGCGCGAACCGAACCCAGCGCGCGGAGGGCCCTGTGACTTGCGGCGGAATCGATGCATACGAACGCGCCTGGAAAGAGCGGCGCCGATCGAGATGAGACGAACGAGACCAGGCCGGCAACGGTCACGTTGGACCAGCCGGGGGGATTCATCCCTCAGGACATTCCCTGACAATTCGGCGTTTGGTGACGACGGCCCGCGGGATCGGCTCCCGCGGGCTGAGGAGCAGGGCGTCGGTCTGAGCCGCCTTGGGGTCCGCTCGTCCTGATCGGGCAGAGGCGGATCCCTGGCGTTCAATTACCTTCTTACCGCCGTGTGGTAAGAGGGCGGTAAGAAAGAAGCGGTGGATATGGTTTCCGGCTCAGTTCAGCTTGACGTCCTCGAGTACGAGGGTGCTGTGAACGGCCGCGGCGCTTTCTTCCTTGCGCGTGAGGTGCCAGCGGGTGGGCAGCCAGACGCCGTCGATCTCGCGCCAGTTCTCCACGTTCTTGCCCGTTTGCTCGCGATCGCCGTGTTTGATCTTGAAGGCATACGCATGCGGGAGCGTCTTGCCGCTCTCGGCCATCCACACGACTTCATGGACGGAGACCTCGGTCGACATGCCCTCGCCGCCGCCGTGGTTCTCGATGATGTTGCCATCCTTGACGGTGAAGTCCTTGAAGAAGCCGTGGCCCTCGATCGCGATCTTTGTCCCGCCGTGGGTTCCTTCACCCGCGATCGAGAACGAGCACGAGCCGAACGCCCTGTCGAACTGGGAGGCGCGGGAATGGCCAACCGTGCTGCCGACCGTCTCGGAGACCAGCTTCTTGACGTCGGCGTCCTCGCATTCGACGGTGATTCCGCCGCGGGGGCGGGTGGTGTCGGCCTTGAGGGTTCCCTTGACCGACTTGCCTTCGCGCGTGAACACGAAATCGGCGGTGAATCCCTTGAATCCCTCGCTCCAGCGGTACCGGCGATTGAAGGCGTCTTCCATCATTTTGCGAGCCCGGGCGTCGTCTTCCGCCCGCGCGGACGCGAACGAAAACAGGGCCGCCGGGGCCAGCATCGCCAGCATCAACCAGGTCTTGCGCATGATGATTCGCTCCCTGTGTGTTCGACTGTGTCTCTGGATCGATCGCGTGGCGAGGTCCGAGCGGATCTCGGTTTTGAGTCGGTCGCCCGCATTCCCGATCCGCGTAGCGTAGACCCATTCCGCGCGGTAGTCAAAGGTGTGGATTCGTGCGCCCGGGAGACGGGCAGGCGGCTGGCGGCATGGCCCCGCTTCTGGACTGCCCGGGACAGGTGCGTTTTGACGGGGATTGGCTGGAGGGCGTGGGGATCGCGGCGTGGCGGACGGGCAGGGGCGGGTTCACTGGTAATCTCGCCGGGGAACTTCTATTCTGGGTTCTGGCAGCCGGGCGAACCGGGGTCGTGCAAGAGGTGTCTGTGGGGTCGCGAAATCGCGGCCATCGAGGAGAGCGTGAACGTGGGGAAGCATGTCGCCGTTGTGGGCGCATCGGGCGCGGTGGGTGAGCGGATGATCGAGCTGCTCCAGTCCCGCCGGTTTCCGCTGGCGTCGATCCGATTCCTGGCCTCGGCCCGCAGCGCGGGGCGGTGGGTCGAGTTCGGCGGCGAGAAACATCCCATCCAGGAGCTCAGCGAAAAAACACTGCTCGGGGTGGACGTGGTGCTGTCGTCGACGCCGGCGTCGATCTCCCGGGAATGGAGTCCAAAGGCCGCTGCGCTGGGCGCGGTGGTTGTGGATAATTCGAGCGCGTTTCGCATGGACCCCGAGGTTCCGCTGGTGGTGCCCGAGGTCAATCCCCAGGACGTGCTCAAGCACAAGGGGATCATTGCCAATCCCAACTGCTCGACGATCCAGATGGTGGTCGCGCTCAAGCCGCTGCACGACGCCGCCCGGATCAGGCGCGTGGTGGTGTCGACTTACCAGTCGGTGTCGGGCGCGGGGATGAAGGGGCTGCACGAGCTTGAGACCCAGACGAACGCGAGCGCCCGCGGCCAGGCGCCCCCGCGGCCGAGCAAGTTCGCCCATCCCATTCTTCATAACTGCATCCCGCAGATCGATGACTTCACTCCCTCGGGCTATACCAAGGAAGAGCTGAAGATGGTCAACGAGACGCGGAAGATCATGGGGGACCCATCGATCGCGGTCTGCCCCACGTGCGTCCGGGTGCCTGTGCCGTATTCGCACAGCGAGTCGATCCTGGTGGAGACCGAGCGCCCGATCACACCCGAGGAGGCGAAGCGCCTCTGGTCGGATGCGCCTGGTGTTCTGGTCGTGGATGATCCCGCACGGTTTGAGTATCCGCTGGCGGCGGCGGCCGCGGGGCGCGACGAGGTCTTCGTCGGCCGCGTGCGCCAGGATCTCGACCGGCCGAACGCCTTGCTTTTCTGGTGCGTGAGCGACAACCTCCGCAAAGGGGCCGCCACGAACGCCGTGCAAATCGCCGAGACCTTGCTCAAGCTCACCGCGTAATTCGCGCCCGCCGGCCAGCCTCTCGCCCCGCGCTTTCCATGCGGAATATCAAGCTCACGATCGCCTACGACGGCACCGACTATCACGGCTGGCAGAGCCAGCCTGGTTTGCGGACGATCCAGCAGACGCTGGAGACCGCGATCGCAAGCCTGACCACGCAGCCGGCCTCGGTCACCGCCAGCGGGCGCACCGACGCCGGCGTGCATGCGCTCGGCCAGGTCGTTCATTTTTTGACCCCCTCACGGCATCCCCTGGAGGTTTTTACGCGGGCGCTCAACGCCCTTTTGCCGCCCGATGTGCGGGTGCTCGCGGCGGAGGAGATGCCGCAGGCGTTCCACGCCACGCTTGACGCCCGCTCGAAGCGCTATCGTTACGTGGTGGATAACGGCCAGGTGGCCGACCCGTTCCGCGTGCGCTACGCCTGGCGCGTCGGCCGCACGCTCGACGCCGAGCGCATGCGCAGCGGGGGGCGCATGCTCCTCGGCCGGCACGACTTTCATAGCTTCGAAACCGAATGGCCGAATCGCTCAAGCAGTGTACGCACAATCCTCGACCTGGCGGTGGCGCGGGACGGCCCGCTTGTGACCATCGAGGTCGAGGCGGATGGTTTTCTGTACAATATGGTACGGTCGATCGCGGGCACGCTGGTCCTGGTGGGGCTGGGTCGTCGAGACCCGGAGTGGGTGGGGCAAGCGCTTTCGGCGTGCGATCGCGCGGCGGCGGGGCCGAACGCCCCCGCGCAGGGGTTGTTCCTGCTTCGAGTGCATTATTGACCACCTGGCCGCCCTGGCCGATTCGCAATCACGCAGAGCCCGTCTTAATCCATTTCACGATGAAGATTGTCCACATCATCACGCGTTTGATTCTGGGCGGCGCCCAGGAAAACACCCTGCTCACGGTCGATGGTCTGCACCATGATCATGGCGACGACGTGGTGCTCGTCACCGGTCCCGCGGAGGGGCCCGAGGGGGATCTGTTCGACCAGGCGGCCAGGCGAGGGCTGAAGGTGGAAGTTGTGCCGGAGCTGGTGCGTGCGGTCCGGCCGGCGACCGACCTGCGGGCGTATTCGCGGCTCCGCGCGATCATCCGCCGGGTTCGCCCGGAGGTGGTGCACACGCATAGTTCGAAGGCGGGCATTGTGGGCCGCGCTGCCGCCTGGCAGGAGCGTGTGCCCGCGGTCGTGCACACGATCCACGCCCTGCCGTTCGGCCCATTTGAATCCGCGCTTCGGAATCGGATCTACATCGCCGCCGAGCGCTGGGCGGCCCGCAGGTGCCATGCCCTGGTGAGCGTTTGCGACGCCATGACCACCCAGGCGCTCGCCGCGGGGGTGGGCCGGCCGGCGCAATACACCACGGTCTACAGCGGCATGGACGCGGATCGGTTCCTGAATCCGCCCCGGTCGCGCGACGAAGTGCGCACGGAGCTGGGCCTGGCCGATGACGAGATCGCCTTCGCCACGGTCGCCCGGCTGTTCGAGCTCAAGGGGCATGACGACCTGGTCGCGATCGCGCCCAAGGTGCTGGCGGCCAATCCCAAAGTCCGCTTCGTCTGGATCGGCGACGGCATTCTCCGCGACCGGCTCAAGGCCGATCTCGCCCGCGCGGGGTTAGCGCACGCCGTGATCTTCACGGGGCTCGTGCCGCCGGGGCGGATACCGGAATTGCTCGCGGGGGTCGACGCCGTGATCCATCCCAGCCTGCGCGAGGGGCTCGCGCGCGTGCTGCCGCAGTCGCTGCTGGTCGGCCGCCCGGTGATCAGCTACGACATCGATGGCGCCCGCGAGGTCGTCACGCCCGAGACGGGGATCTTGCTTCGCCCCCGCGATCTTTCGGGGCTCGAGGCCGCGATCCTGCGCCTGGCCTGCGATCCCGAGGCGCGGCGGGCGATGGGGGCGGAAGGGCGCAGGCGGTTCGCCGCTCAGTTTCGCCACGAGACCATGACGCGGGAGCTCCGGGCCCTCTACGAGCGCCTGCTCGCCGCGCGCGCCCAGGCGCAACCGGCGGAGATACAGGCTGCGGAGAATATTATTTGATCACGCGATCATGCGATGATTCGGCCTGCTCGAACGCCTCGCCGCCTGGATGCGCCCGCGCAACGACCACCAGGTCGAGCGTCTCGCGCGCGAACAAGCCCGCCGGCGGCCCCACGACGCGTTCGAGCGGCTTCATGACGAGGTCATACTTCTTTTCGAGGCGTGGGATCGATTCTGGGTCGACCGCCGTGAGCACGGCGGGCGCGTGCTCGAGGTGCTGGAAGAACTCCGCCCTGTCGTGCGCGACGGCGATGGGTGCGCCATATGCATAAACGACACCTGATGGTTGGTAGTCGAGCAGCACCGGGCTGTAGCCGGTTTCGGCGGCGAGCCGCCGCAGCCGTTCGCCGACTTCGCGCGAGGTGCGCAGGGGCTCAAGCGCGGGGATCAACCAGGCGCCTGCGATCAGGAGCACGAGTCCCCACGCGGCGGTGACGACGCCCACAGCGCGCCTGGGAATCCCGCGCTCGAAGAGCCGCGCGCCCGCGCAGAGTCCCGCCGCAACCAGGATCGCGCAACAAAGCATGGGCAACCGCGCAGCGGCCGGCACAAACCATGTCCCCGCAACGAGAGCAATCCCAGCCCCCGCGCCCGTGCCCAGCCAGATCCCAAGCGCGAGCCGGCCGAAGCGCAGGGAGCGGATCGAGCAGGCGGGGCGCTCGAGCCTGAGCACCAGCCACGCCGCCAGGATCGACCACGCCGGGTAAGATGGGAGGTAATAGTGGATCAGCTTGGTACCGAAGAGTTCGAGCAAGACCAGCGGGCCGAGCACCCAGCCGATGAGGAAGGGGAGCCCGCCATGCAGCATGCGCAAGGGCCACGCGGCGACCACCGCCGCCGGCACAAGCGCGGACCAGGGCCCAAAGAGCACAAGCGCGCCCAGCAGGTAATAACCCGGGAAGCCGCCGTGGCGTTCCATCTCGCTGGTCATGTGCCCCCAGAGCTGGTGCCCGAGCGCGAAGCGCGGGAACGCGCCCAGCGAGACGATCGAGACCAGCACCAGCCAGGGCGCGGCGATCGCCGCGAGCACAATCAGCCCCCTGCGCCATTCGAGCCGCGCGGCCAGGTTGCCCCGCCATCCCAGCAAACGGGCCGCGACCGCCGTGGCCGCGATGAGCGCGGGGCCGACCGGCCCCTTGGTCAGGATCGCGAGCGCAACAAGCGCCCAGAAGGCCAGGGCGAGCCCGCGCGAGGGGGCCTTCGAGAGCTCCCAGAGGCACGATGTCGCCGCCAGGACCTCGAGCACGAGCAGGGCATCGGTTGTGGCCAGCTTCGCCTGTGCGACGACGAGCGGGGTGGTCGCCGTGAAGAGTGCGGCCAGAAGCCCCGCGTGAGGACCAATCATCCGCCGGCCGAGCCGCCACGTCAGCCCGACAACCCCCACGCCCGCGAGCGCGGAGATCAGACGCGAGGCGAAGGGCGTTTCCCCCAGAATCGCCGTCGAGGCCCCCATCAGCCAGTAGATCAGGATCGGCTTATGATAACGCGGCTCGCCGTTGAAATAGGGCGTGATCCAGTCGCCGCGCGCTCGCATCTCGTGCACTGCGCCCACGTAACGCGGCTCGTCGCGATCCCACAGGCCGGTTCGATCGTTCCCAGCCAGGTTCAGAATGAGCGACACCAGCAATAGCACGCAGAGCCCGATCCAGCCGGCGAAACGCCCGCGCGAAACTGGTTCGGCAGCCTGGGCCCGTTTCTCGTCCACCTCGTCCGCCTCCTTGCGCACGCGGTCGCCGAATCAAGTCATTCTGGGGAAGGTTGGGTAATATAGAATGTATATTGATTTTACGCGAGGGCGCTTTCCAGGATCCGAACGGGGACCGCGTGAATCTGTGCGTCCCGCCCTGGTTTGCAAGGGAAAAAGGTGGTCGGCACCGATGAGCGAAACGCATCGCACCGAGGCCGCGTGCTTGCTCGAGCAGGGGGCCCTGTATCCATTACGAGTCGGGCTCCGTGCACCCGAGGGGGATTTGATCCTGGCCGCGGTCAAACCGGGCGGGTTTTCGCTTTACTTCGGCGATGCGCCGATTTATCACTTCGACCTCGAGGGGCGGTGGCAGCGCGCGTACATCGGCGAGCGTCACTTCCTGAAAGGTCTGGACGGCTCGGTGCACGCGCTTGACCGGGTGCGAGACCAGGGGAGCATGGTGCTCAAGCGCAGGCGTCTTGAGTACGCCGCGGCGGTTGAGCTTGACGCGCTTGCGCGTGCGACGGCATCCGAGCTCGCGCGGGGAGTCATGCGGGCGGAATACGAGTTCGTGCCCCCGCCTGGAACGCGCGGCCGCGCCCTTTCCGGCGAAGCGCTCCTGGAATTGCTCGATCGCATCACGCGCTGGGATTCCGCCGCGTGGTTCGCCCAGCGCGAGCGTTTCGTCTCGGCCTGCCTGCACGACGAGTTCTTGCCGCCGGAATGCTCGGGAGCGGTGATCGTGCCGGCGACGCGGGGAGCGGCGTCCGGCCTTGCGTTCGCGCACGCGCGCCAGGCGCCCGCCTGGAGCGCAGACGCCGAGGAATTCGAGCACATCGCCCTGGGCGTGAAGCAGCTCTGGGGTCTGCGCCTGCGGCAGGCAAAAACGCTGTACGTGGCCGGTAGCGACTTCTACAAGCAATCCGTGGAGATCATCGCGGATCGGCTCGCGGCCGCGGCCAGGGTCTTTCCGATCCGTGCCAGCGGCACGCAGCCGCGCGACGCAGCCAGGCCTGATCCCCTCGAACCCGGGCTCGAGCCTGCGCTCGAAGGCATCCACGGCTTCCTGGATGATTATGCCGAGCCCCGGCCCTCACGCGCGGACTGGGCCCGGTTCGCAACCCTGGGGCTCAAGCGCATGAGCCTGGGGGTCGAATCCGGCGATCCGGCAACCCGCGCGCTTTACGGCAAGTCGTGGCTGGCCAGCGATCTCGCCCAGGTCGTATCCGAGATCAAGGCCGCGGGGGTGGCGATCAGCCTGCTTGTGCTCGCCGGAGCAGGGGGCGACGCACGCGCCCTACCGCATCGCGAACAGACGGCGGCGCTGCTCGATTCGCTCGAGCTCGGGGCCGGGGATCATGTGTTTCTGCTCGACGAGCGTGAGATCCGCGACCCGGGCGCGGCAGAGGGGCTCGAGCCGATCGATTCGGTTGATCGCGCCCGCGACGAGGCGGCGTTCAAGCAGGCGCTGGCGTTTCTCAAGGATCGCCGCGTCAAGGTGCTGCCGTACACATTCGAGAAGCAATTGGCATAGATGAACGTGAGCATGTCTGTGAGTGATTGGCCTGCGCCACGCGTCATCGCCGCGCCAGGGCGTGGAGCTGCGCGCGTGCGAGCACGGGCAGGCTGAGCGTGAGCGGCAGGTAGCGGGCGTCTCCGCTGTAGATCACGGTGATTGGCTTGCCGACGACCTGAAACAGCGGGAAGCTGGGCGCGGCGACGCCCCCCGCGATGGGGGCCCGGTCCAGGACTTTGACGCGGGGTTTCTGCCTGGGGCGTTTGGGATGAGTGACGATCTCGTAAACCGCGATGCCGCCGGGCGCGGGCAGGCCGGCAGCCGCGGAGAGGAACTGGACCGGCAGCACGATCGCCTTGAGCCGCCTGCCGTGGAAGCGGGGGATCGGCGCATCGGGGATTGCGGCGGCGGCCTGCCTTGTGGGCGGCGGAGTACTACCTGTTGTTATTTTGAAGTAAATAAGCTTTGTTGCGGTGAGATAATCAGCGCTGCCGGGGAAGTACGCGATCGCGCCATAGTGGCCCGGGCCGACGGGAGCGCTTACCAGGTTGGCGCCCGTGGCTGGATCGAAGTAGCTCACCTGCACGGCGACTCCTTCGAGACTCGAGCCCGCCTGGCCGTCGACACCGGTAATCGTGGCGCTGGCGGTGTAAGGAATCCCGTTGTAGGGGCCGCCGGGATCGGCAAGATGGAGGACAGGCTGAGCGGGATTCACCGTGAGATTGAGCAGCGACCAGCCGGAATCGCTCGCGCCCGAGGCGTTCGTGGCGACCTCGACAGCGGCGATGGTTTGCACGCCGGCGGGCACGGCAGCCAGGCTGATCGACGCACGCCCAGCGCTGCTGACTGGCGAGGATCCCAGGAGCGTCGAGCCCGAGATGAAGGTGATGGTGCCGGAGAATCCAACCGCCCCCGTGGCAACCAGCACGCCAGACTGGCCGAAGGTGAAGCTGCCGAGGGGCGCGCCGGCCGGCGTCAGGGCGGACACGCTCACGGCAAGCTCGGGGCTCGCCAGTTGCCAGCCGACATCCTCGAGCCCCGCCCAGTCGAGCGGTGTGACTTGCTGGATGTCGGCGTACTCGGTCATGAGCGCGGCGATGCCGCCAGACTGGGTTCCCGTGGCCCAGTGAGCGTCTCCCGTGGCGGTATCGAGCGGGACGGGGCCGCCGTACGCCGCCTCCGCATTCGGGCCGATGAACTGGTTCGTGGCGGTGTTGACGTCGGCAAACCACGACTCCGCGGTGCCGACGCCGAGCACGTGCACCAGCTCGTGGAGCATGACCGCGAAATCGGGCGCCTGGCCGTTCGAGACGTTGAAGGTCACCATCCCGCCCCAGGGTCCAAATCCGTGCGGCGGGCTGCTGAGCGCCTGGGTTTGCCCCCGCGAGGCGACCAGGTTATTCCAGTCGGTGCTGCCGCTCGAGCCCCATCCTCCAGGCCCGCCCAGGCCGCCGTAGCTTCCCACCGAGGTTCCCACAAACACGAGCAAGGTATTGGCGGCGATGCTCAGGTTGTTGAGCGTGACCTGCGTGCTGGGATTGCTGGGATTGCTGAAGGTTGCCGACCAGGTATTACCCGCCGCCGGGTCGGGCGTGATCGCGGCGAGGCTGTTTTCGAGCCGGGCGCCCAGTTGTTCGCCCGCGGCCTGCAAGAGCGCTTCCGATTGCGGGTGCGTGGCGAAATAGCCTGCTGCGTCGTAAGAGTAGTTGAACTGGAATGTAATCGAGAGCAGCCGGCGATCCTCGAGCGGATCGACGCCTGGCCGCCTGGCGCGGCCGAGTCGTGTGCAATGGTCGTTCCGCTCCCGGCCGCGCAGCCAGGCGAGGCGATGGCTCATGGTGGCTCTCCCGCTCGAGGCCAGGGCTCGTCAACCCAGCCTGTTCCTATCCAGGATAGAATACCCTGTCGCGTGGACCAAGGATGTGGTGCCGCGAAACCACGGAGCGCAGGGCTGGGGTCACGACGCGGTTCGCGCGCCGTGGCCCTGGGATCGCGAGCAGGGTGGAATCGAGCCAGGGTTGCCTTAGGCCTGCCGCCGGGTGTGCCGGCCGCCGACGAAGCTCTGGAACACCAGGTTCCCGATCTCGTCCGTGGAGCAATACGCCGCCACACCGCGCGAGACCCGCGCCATTTCCTCGACGAAGTTCACCAGACCCAGATAAAAGTAATCCTCGATGAGTGCGAAGCTCGAGATGCGAATCCCCGCCGCCGCGCACTTGCGTGCCTCGGCCAGGGTGTGATTGGCGGTCTTCTCGGCCGGGGGATACACGAGCAAGAGCTCGCGGCCCTCGAGATGCGCGGTCGGCTCGCCGTCGGTGATCACGATGATTTGCTTGTTCGCCGTGGGCTGGCGGCCGAGCAAGCTCCGAGCCAGGCGAAGCCCGGCGTGAATGTTCGTGAAGTGCTGGGGCGTGTTTCGCGGCAGGTTGTCGAGATCGAGCCGCAGGTGGATGCGGCTGTCGAACATGCTGACCGGCTTGGGGGCGCTGTTCAGGAGCTCACGCTCGGTCATCACACTGGCCAGGCTGTAAAAGCCCACCATTTGAAGCGAATCCTGGGGATAGCGGCTGCGGACCATCCCCTGGAGCGCAAGGGCGACCTTCTTGGTGGTGTAATACTTGCCGTAGCGATTCATGGAGCCGCTCATATCGATCAGCACCACGGTGGCGCAGCGCGACTGATATTCGGTCTCGTGAACCATGTAATCCTCGGAGGACAGCCTGATCGGCACGCCGCCCCCCTGGCGGAGATAGGCGTTCTTGATCGTCTCGTGCAGGTTGAGATGCGCGAGCGAGTCGCCATAGACGTAGGGCCGCACGTCCTCAAGCGCGATCGTGCCCGCGCCCTTGTCGGCCGTGTCGTGCTTGCCGAGCGCATCGCGGCGGAACGATTGAAAGAGATCCTCAAGCGCGCGATCCTGAATCCGCCTCGCGCCCCTGGGCGTGACAACCCAGCGCCCGTCGGAGTCCTTCTCGATCAACCCCTCTTGCTGGATCAGCTTGACGATCTCGGGCGATTCGTCCTCAACCTCGTCCAGGCTGTCGAGCACCCGGTCGCCGAACTGCATCAGGTATTCCGAGATCTGCTCGAAAACCTTGTCGGCGGACTGAGGCAGGAACTGCTGCGAGCCGTCCCACTTCGCGTATTCAAAAAGCGCCATGGAGCCGCTCCGAGGGAGTTTGAATCAACGCCGGTACGAGACGCCGCCCTGCTTGACGTTCTTGTTGAGCTTGTTGTGCACGTGCAGTCCTTCGAGAAGAAACTCGGCTGCGCTTGCCACCGCGGCGTCTCGGGCATCGGGATCGACCCCCTGCGCGAAACTCTTCCCCGCAAGCTCCTCCGCCCGCTTCCTGAGCAACGGCAGCCTGGCAATCCGCTCGAGCACCGTCCTCGCCGCCATGCCGTCCCCCAGCTCGAGCGTCTGCCCGGACTCGAAATAATCAACGAGCGGCCGAAGCTCGCGCAAGTCCACATGGGACGTGACGAGATTCTTCACCGCCTCGCCAACCAGACGGCCGATCAGCTTGTCTTCATGGCCTTCCTCTTCCGACATCAAGAGCTCGACCTTGCCACGCGAGCTCGACGCCAGCGCACCCAGGTCCGAGACGCGCGGCACCACCGCCGGCTCCGCATTGAGAATCGCCCTGCGCTCCGCGCTCGAGACCACGTTCTCAAGGTTGGCGATCGACATCCGGGCCGATACGCCAGACTGCTGGTTCACATGCGGCGACGAACGGGCCAGCCGCGCAACCTCCTCGACGATCTCCTTGATGTAGACCGGGATCGCCTGCTTGCGCGTGCCGCCGCGATCCAGCCAGGCGTTCTGATCATTCACCGCCATGCCGATCTCACGCGTGAGCGGATAGTGCGTGCGAATCACCGAGCCGATCCGGTCCTTGAGCGGGGTCACAATGCGGCCGCGATTCGTGTAATCCTCGGGATTGGCCGAAAACACCAGGCAAAGATCAAGCTCCAGACGCACAGGATAGCCGCGAATCTGAACGTCCCGCTCCTCAAGCACATTGAACAGCCCGACCTGGATCTTGGGCGCAAGGTCGGGGAGCTCGTTGATGCAGAAGATCCCGCGATTTGTACGCGGGATCAGCCCAAAATGCATGGTGAACTCGCTCGAAAGATAGCGGCCCTCGGCATGCTTGATCATGTCGACCTCGCCGATCAGGTCGGCGATGGTGACGTCCGGCGTGGCCAGCTTCTCCCGATAACGCTCGGCACGCCCCACCCACTCGATGGGCGCGTCGTCCCCTTTCTGGTCTACCAGGTCCCGCGCCTGGCGCGAGATGGGGTGATACGGGTGATCGTGGATTTCAGAGCCAGCGATGATCGGAATGGTCTCGTCCAGCAAGTCGGTTAACTTGCGCAGCATGCGCGTCTTGGCCTGGCCGCGCAATCCCAGAAACAGAATGTCGTGCCGGGACAGGATCGCGTTTTGAACCTGGGGAATCACCGTTTCTTCATAACCCAGAATGTCGGTGAAGAGCGGGGCGCCGGCCTCGAGCCGGGCGATCAGGTTTCGCCTGAGCTCATCCTTGACCGATTCCCATTTGTAGCCGCTGGCCTTGAGCTCACCGACGGTGCGGGCGCGCGTGTGATCCATATGATGGCAAATCCCCTGGCCCTGTTCCCCTGGCGGGAATGGTACGAGATGTCATCATGCTAGGCGCGGGGAGGCCGCTCGTCAACGTGACGCATGTGTGGTTGTGAATGCGAGATGGGTGCGAGCTCAGTAATCGAAGAGCCGGCTCACGCTCTCGCGGCGGTGAATGGAGAGGATCGCCTCGGAAAACAACCGCGCGACCGAGACCACGGTGCAGTTCTCCGGCAGGGGCTCATAACGGTGCGTGATGGTGTCGGTGAGCACGAGCTCCTTGATTGGGCTGGAGCGGAGCCTGGCGGCCGTGCCCTTGGCGAGCACGCCGTGGGTTACGCAGGCGTAGATGTCCTTCGCCCCCCGCTGTTTGCAGCCCACGGCCATTTCGATCAAGGTGCCGCCGCTGATTGTGAAGTCGTCGACGATCAGGACGTTCTTGCCCCGCACATTGCCGACGATATCAAGCATTTCCGCGCGTTCGTCATGGCCGCGGCGGGTCTTGTTGCCAAAGACGACAGGGGTGTCCATGACCTCGCCAAACTTGTACGCCTGCTTGCCAAAACCGACGTCGGGGGCGGCGACGACAAGGTCGGGAATACGCTTGGAGCGGAAGTAGTCCGTGAGAACCGGCATCGCATACAGGTGGTCGACGGGGACCTTGAAAAACCCCTGAATCTGTGGGCTGTGCAGATCCATGGTGAGCACGCGGTCCGCGCCCGCGGCCTCGATGCAGTCGGCGCAAACGCGTGCCCGGATCGAGACCCGGGGCTCGTCTTTCTTGTCTCCCTTGGCGTACGAAAAATAGGGAATGACCGCCGTCACCTGGGTGGCGCTGGCGCGCTTGAAGGCGTCGATCCAGAAGAGCAGCTCGATGAAGTTGTCGTTGACCGGGTGATCGGTCCCCTGCACGATGAAAACGTCACGCCCGCGCACGTTCTCAAGCACGCGCACGAAGACATTGCCCTCGCTGAAGACGACCGCCTCGCTCTTCGCCAGCGAGAGCTCGAGATATTTGCAAATCGCCTCGCCAAGCTGAGTTCCGGACCGGCCGGCGAAGACCTTGAGCTCGCCGTAGGGATCGTTCTTTTTGGCACGATCATCCCGCAGGATGAGAGAATTGTCCGAGGCCATCATCGCGCTCCGCGGCGGTCGGATCCATCAGTTTCACGCCGACCCTGGCGGAACGAACCTGCGCGCAGGAGCCGCAAAAACGCCCCTTCCTGCAACCCCTGAACTTCGCCCGCGCTGGCCTTCATCCAACTCACCATATGTTAACGATCACCCCCCGGCTTGACCAGCGCGCGCCGGCACGGGTTTTCCATCGCGGGGAGATGGATACCCGCGGGCTCGCCGAGTGTTTAAACTTGTAAGAGCTGGCGTTCAAGGTGTGCTGAGCGAATCCATCCACAGTGAGGTCGCGCATGGGACGGTCGGGTACAGGAAACCTCAGGTCGATGACGACAATCGCGGCGGCCCTGAGCATTTCGGCTCTGGCCGCAATCTGGTGGAACCACCCCGCGGCCGACGCCCCGCGGCTGATCGCGGAGCCGGCTCCCGTGCCGATCCTCGTCTCCTATCCGCAGGCCGAGCGAATCACGCTCGACGGCGGCGTCGACTGGATCAACTCCGGCCCGATCTCGCTCCGCCAGCTTCGCGGCAAGATCGTGCTGCTCGACTTCTGGACCTATTGCTGCATCAACTGCCACCACATCTTGCCTGATCTGGCCAAGCTCGAGAAGAAGTACGAGAACGAGCTGGTGGTGATCGGCGTGCATACGCCCAAGTTCCCCGCCGAGCACGACACCGAAAACATTCGCAAAAAGGTGCAGGAATATCGCATCCGGCATCCTGTCATCAACGACGCGCGATCGATTCTGTGGCGTAAATTCCACGTGCGGAGCTGGCCCACGCTCGTCCTGATCGACGCCAACGGCGTTGTTGACGGCGCGATTGCCGGCGAGGGGCATTTCGAGACGCTCGACAAGGAAATCGCGCGCCTGATCGAGAACCACAAGTCCAGGGGAGAGCTCAACCTCACGCCGGTGAAGTTCGATCCGGAAGTCGAGCGTGCGCCCAGTGGTCCCTTGCTTTATCCGGGCAAGATTGTGGCCGACGTCCCGGGCAACCGGCTCTTCGTGAGCGATACCGGGCACAACCGGATCATCATGGCAGGGCTCGACGGCAAGAACCCCGTGGCGATCGGCGACGGCGAGGAAGGGCTCGTGGACGGCGGCTTCACCCGGGCCCGCTTCAATCGCCCGCAGGGCATGTGCCTCAACGGCGATCTGCTCTATGTGGCCGATACCGAGAACCACGCGCTCAGGGCCGTGAATCTCAAGGACAGGACGGTGAGCACGATCGCGGGCGACGGCAAGCAGTCGCCACGGTCGACGATCGAGCCTTACTCTGGCCCGGCGGCGGCAACCCAGCTCTCCTCGCCCTGGGACGTGGTCGCGATCCCCAGCCAGAAAGCGCTTTACATCGCCATGGCCGGCCCGCACCAGATCTGGAAGCTCGACCTGGATACGAACGAGATCGGCGTCTACGCCGGCTCAGGATACGAGAACATCGAGGACGGTCCGGCGGCGAACGCCAAGTTCGCCCAGCCGAGCGGCATCACGACCGACGGCTCGAATCTGTTCATCGCCGATTCCGAGGATTCCGGCCTGCGGGTCGTGTGGACTCGCCGCGGAGCAGGGCCGATGGTGCAAACCATCATCGGCCACGGCCTCTTCGTCTTTGGCGATCATGACGGCCGCGGCGGCGCGGTCCGGCTCCAGCATTGCCTGGGGGTGTCATTCTCCGGCAAACGGCTCTACGTGGCTGATACGTACAACAACAAGATCAAGGTCTGTAATACCTCGGAGCAGGCGGTGAAAACGCTTGCCGGCACGGGCAAGCCCGGGCTCAGCGATTCCCCCGCGCACTTCTACCAGCCCGGCGGCGTAAGCGCCACGGCGGACGCCGTCTATGTCGCCGATACCAACAATCACGCGATCCGCAAGATCGATCTGAAGACCGAGACGGTCACCACGATCAAGCTCGACGGACTTGGCCCACCCAGGGTCGCCCCCCGGGCGCCTGTGTTCCCCAACGCCCAGGAAATCACCGCCGAGGCGGTGAAGATCCAGCCGTCGAAATCGCTGGCGATCAAGGTCTCCGTCCCGCTGCCGAGCGGTTTTCACGTGAACGAGGCCGTGGCCATGCCGGTCGCGGTGGAGACCCCGGGCGCGTCCGGAATCCTCGCGAGCGACTGGCCGATCGAGGGCCGCAAGCTCAAGCCGCCGAGCGATACCTTCGCGATCGAGGTCCCGCTCGCCGCCACGCCCAGGCCGGGCGAGAGCTTCAAGCTCAAGGTTTCAACCTCGCTCTTCGTGTGCGCGGAGAAGTCCAACCTTTGCATGATCAAGAGCGTCATCTGGAACGTGCCGGTGACCGTGGTCGAATCTGGCGGGGCCGCGGCGATCACCCTCGAACGGCAGACAAAGAAATAACCCCACGCTTGCGCTCGGGGCCGATATCCCGCGATCGGCCCCTGGCGACGCCAGCCCCCAGGTGCGGCCATTCCACACCGCAACCCGGATCGCTCTCGGGCGGTCACCTGGAACGCAAATCGCACCAGCTCAGGTTTGCCCGCGCCTCGGGCTCAGGCGAAGCGCGAGCAAGATCACCGCTACTTCGATGCCGCGTTGCTCGCCTGTGCTCGGTCCAGGAATCCCTGGCCCTTGAGCCACGTTTCACAAAGCCGGGGCCAGGCCTGGAACGCGGGCTCGGGTCCAATTCGGTGCTGCTTGCTCCCCGTGCCGAGCCCAAGCCCATGCTGCCCGCGCTCGAAGAGATGCAACTCGACAGGCACGCCCGCCTTGCGCAGGGCGAGTGCGAAGAGCATGCTGTTCTCGGCCAGCACCCCCTTGTCCGCGTTGGTGTGCGCGAGGAACGTCGGCGGCGTGTCCCTGGTCACCTGCATCTCGTTCGAGAGGGATTCAAGCTGCGCGCGAGTTGGGTGCTCGCCGAGCAGGTTACGGGCCGAGCCGCCGTGGGCGTATGGGGTCGCGAGCGCGACCACGGGATAGACCAGGATCAAGCGATCGGGGCGTGAGCTTTGGCGTTCAATGGGGTCGCTGGCGTCTGGCTTGCCGGCGTCGAAGTGAGTGCCGATCGTCGAGGCCAGATGCCCGCCGGCCGAAAAGCCCATCACCGCCACGCGCCTGGGGTCGAGGCCCCATTCGCCAGCCCTGGCTCGCACAGTCCGCACTGCGCGGGAGACGTCATTGAGCATCGCGGGATGGTGGTAGCGTGGACCCAGGCGATACTTGAGCACGAAGGCCGAAACGCCGATCGAGTTCAGCCATTCAGCAACCTGCTTGCCTTCGTGATCCGACGCCAGTCCACCGTATCCACCTCCCGGACAGACAACCACCGACGATCCTGTGGCCCTGTCCGCGGGGGCCTTGTAAACCTGCATGGACGGAACATCCTTGTCCGGATCCGTCCCCTTTGCCCCCGGCGCCCCCTCAGGCCAGAGCACGACCACAGGGTGCGAGTCCTCTGCTTGTACGCGGCCCACCCATGATGAGAGAGCCCCGCCAATCGCGATCGCCGCCACGGCCAGGGCCAATCGCGGCATGAACCGATTCCTCTTGCGCTTTCCAGACATCTGCGCCTTCCCCGGAGAGTGAGTGTTGCCAAATCGACGCTCTGGCCACCAGTCTGGCGCGCACCCATACCGGGGTCAAAGGGGTCGCCGCTCACCGGCACTGCCGCCCGGCACCCCGAGTGCATCGATCAGGCGATTGCTCTCGCTGCATGGGTCCTGCCGCTCGGGCAGAACATTCGCTTGATGCTGCCGCTGCTGTTTGGCCCTGCGGCACGCGTCTCCATACATCGGGACGACCTTCCGGAAGTCGGTTTTTCCTTTCTCGTAGCTGGGCAGGCGTTTCTTGACCCTCTGCTCCATGCCATCGCAATTCAAGTTCGTTCTCGAGAACTCCTCGAAATGGAGCACGACCCAGTACTCGAAGCAGGGGGTCGAGATGGCTAGCTCGATTGCATTCGCGTTCGCTCGTCCTCGCGCTCGCTGGATTTTGTCGTGACCGAAGTCGCCGTCGATCACGCACCAGGCATGAGCAAAGTGACGGGATGGGTCAGGCTCCCTGCTGGCCTGCTTTTGTATCTGGATCGCACGGTCCACGACCTGGATCGGCTGTGTTCTGCCGTTGTCGCTGGGTGCGACCATGACCGAGGCCGCGGAAAGCCCGAGATGTTTCCTGAGCGCATTGAAGTAATTCACCGATGACTTGCCGTCCTCGCAGACGATCAGGAATCGCTTCGGTAAATCGCGTGTCCCGCTCTTGCGGGTAAGTTCCGCAATCAGGTTCTGGACCTTTTTCGAGAGGGGCTTTTTCGGACTTCTCGGCTTCCTACCCTGGGTCATCGATCGAACTCCCCCACGAGCGGAATCGCGCCGTAGAGTCCGGAGAGGTAGCGTTTGCGAATATTGTGGACCGGTCTAGCCTCTTCCTTGAACTCGGCGAGGGAGTAGAGCTCCGAAGCGCCATTTCGATCCTTCCTTGTGAAGTAGACCTGGTCTCGCCTGAGCGCGGGGGGTGCGCCGTCGTGGCCTTCGAGCAGCCCCGTGTCGTGCGTTGCGAAGATGAGCTGCGATTGCTCATCGGCAAGGGGAGCTCGATTCACGGCGTGAACCAGCCGTTCCAGCAGGCGGGGGTGCAGGCTGGCGCCGAGCTCGTCCGCGAAGAGAGAAACGGGCTCGTGAGCGAGGGTCCACCAGTGCTCCGCGAGCGAGAGGATCTTCTGTGTGCCGGCGGACTCCGCGGAGAAGTCGAAGGGTTGGTCCTCAAGGCCCTCGTGCACGAATGCGACATCGATTCCGCCGCCGACCTCGCTGTCACCAGCCTCGAACAGGATCGCCGCCGTCTCACTCTCTGAAAGGCCAGGCGCGATGCATCGGTCGAACTTCCTGTTCAAGGGGTCGCCACGGAACTGCTTGTACAAGAGATCGTGAAATGTTTTAGCGGAAGTCATCTTGATATCAACATCTTGAATCCCAAAATCCGCCGCGATCACGAGATGCTTCATGATCCAGTCCCGGTATACCGCATCGTTGGCGAACCGGCTTTTGCCCGCATCCTGGAACGACCGACTGGAGAAGTCAGCGAACCGGGTGGCTGCCTGAATTGCCTGGTGGTAGGGTCGCGCGGAGTCCTTGCCACGTTGCGGCCCGTGCTGGGCGAGCTTGGAAAGCACGGAGACGTTCGGTTGCATCTCCTTGACGTAAAGCCGGTTGGATTTGCTCTTTTCGATGAGATGGCCACGAATGCGGCCGTCAGGATGGCGGTCGATCAGCCGTTCCTCGTGATCGCCGCTGAGCCGGCCAAGCGATTCGCGCTCGACGGCGGTTGCGCTGAATTCGACCTCGTATCGCAGCAGCGAGTCCTTGAAGGTGACATCGCATCCCAGCTTGACTGGCCGTTGTCGAGTATTCGGGTCCAGGGCGAACGGCCGATATACGGGGATCTCGCGATCGGGGCGAGCGGTTGCGCTCGACTCCGTCACCAGCCAGTTCAGGGCCTCTGCCGCGTGCAACACGTTTGACTTTCCCGAGGCATTGGCGCCGAAAAGGGCGAGCACGCGCAGCAGTCGAAGCGGGCGGGGCAACCCCGCGATCGGGAACTCGATCACGCCCCGATGGGCGTCGTCCTCCCGCTTCAAGTCGGCGGCGACCATCGAGAGTTCGAAGTCGGCCTTCAGCGAGCGGAAGTTGCTGCCGTAGAGCCTTGCAAGCATGGTGTGTCTCCGCATGCACGAATTCGGGTGCAGGGGGGATGCGCGCAGGATTCCTGCGCAACTGGTATCGTAACCGTCGGCCGGGATCGGGTCCAGCGGCGCCGTTCACCGCCGTCCCAGCGTGCGGCGTGGGGGCTGACATGTCAGGAAACTGCCAAAACGACAGCCGTGGTGCCGTCATGGTTTCGGGCGGAAATGCACAAAGCTTTTTCTAAAAGGCACTTACTACATTTTTTAAGATCGGTATCACAGTTGCATCTGGGATGGGGCAAGCAATTCCACGGACTGCAATTTGGCGTGATCGGTGGATGCATGCCGTGGGATTCGGGGTGGGTTACTGGCAATCGACAAGGAGATCCATCGTGGCGAAGATTTTGGCCTATGACGACGAGGCCCGCCAGAAGCTGGCCAGCGGCGTATCGAAGCTGGCGCGGGCGGTGCGTTGTACGCTTGGCCCTCGGGGGCGGAATGCGGTGATCGACAAGGGCTGGGGCAGCCCGACGGTGACGAAGGACGGCGTGTCCGTCGCCGAGGAGATCGAGCTCACCGATCCTTATGAGAACATGGGCGCTCAGCTTGTGAAGGAGGCTGCCTCGAAGACCTCCGACGCGGCGGGCGACGGCACGACCACGGCGACCGTGCTGGCCGAGGCGGTTTACAAGGAAGGGCTCAAGGCGCTGGCCTCGGGTGCGGACGCCATGGCGCTCAAGCGGGGCATCGACCAGACGGTCGCCGCCCTGGTCGAGCACGTCAAGAGCCAGGCGCGCAAGGTCTCCGGCAAGAAAGAAATCGCCGAGGTCGCCAGCATCGCCGCCAATAACGACCGCTCGATCGGCGAGAAGCTCGCCGACGCGTTCGAGAAGGTCGGCACCGACGGCGTGATCACGGTCGAGGAAGGCAAGGGCTTCGAGACCTCGGTCGACGTGGTCGAGGGCATGCAGTTCGACCGCGGCTACCTGAGCCCGCACTTCGTGACCGACCAGGATCGCATGGAGGTCGTGCTCGAGGACGTCTTCGTGCTCATCCACGAGGAAAAGATCAGCTCCCCCACCAAGCTGATCCCGCTGCTCGAGAAGCTCGCCAAGGCCAACAAGCCGCTCCTGATCATCGCCGAGGACATCGAGGGCGAGGCGCTCGCCACGCTGGTGGTGAACAAGCTCCGCGGCATTCTCAAGGTCGCGGCGGTGAAGGCCCCTGGCTACGGCGACCGCCGCAAGGCCATGCTCGGCGATATTGCCGTGCTCACGGGCGGCAAGGCCATCTTCAAGGATCTGGGCATCGACCTCGAGGGCATCAATCTGACCGACCTGGGCCGCGCCAAGAAGATCACGATCGATAGCGAAAACACCACGATCGTCGAAGGTGCTGGCTCATCCGATGAGATCAAGGGGCGGGCCGAGATGATCCGCAAGGAGATCGAGTCGACCGACAGCGAGTACGACCGCGAGAAGCTCCAGGAGCGGCTCGCCAAGCTCGCCGGCGGCATCGCCCAGATCAACGTGGGCGCGGCCACCGAGACCGAGATGAAAGAGCGCAAGGCCCTTGTAGAAGACGCGCTCCACGCCACCCGCGCCGCGATCGAGGAAGGCGTTGTCCCCGGCGGCGGCTCGGCCCTGATCCGCGCGGTCGCCGCCGTCAACCTCAAGCTCACAGGCGACGAGGCGCTCGGCTGCGAGATCGTCAAGCGCGCAGCCGAACAGCCCGCCCGCTACATCGCCGAAAACGCCGGCATCGATGGCGCGGTCGTGGTCTCCAAGCTCAAGCGCAGCAAGGACCTCCACTACGGCTTCAATGCCGAGACCGGCGAATGGGGCGACATGTTCGCCTTCGGCGTCGTCGACCCCGCCAAGGTCACACGCTCCGCGCTCCAGAATGGCGCGTCGGTCGCCAGCCTCCTGCTCACCACCGAGGCCCTGATCGCCGAACCCCCCAAGAAGAAGGAAGCCGCTGGCCACCACGATCCGCACCATGGCGGCGACATGGGTGGCATGGGCGGTATGGGTGGAATGGGCGGCATGGGCGGCATGGGCGGCATGGGCGGCATGGGAATGATGTGATCGCCGGTCCTTATGGGATCG
Organism: Planctomycetales bacterium; assembly: GCA_027451885.1. Lineage (GTDB taxonomy): Bacteria > Planctomycetota > Planctomycetia > Isosphaerales > Isosphaeraceae > JAKBAP01. The sequence continues at coordinate 12,022 of DAIDHX010000135.1, read as the reverse complement.
GCAGTCGTGCGAGACACAGATTCACCGAGACTTGATTGAGAAGAAGGGAACGATCGCGATGGCGAAGCTCAAGATTCGTCCGTTGGAAGACCGGGTGGTGATTCAGCAGATCGAGGCCGAGGAGAAGACGGCGGGGGGCATTGTGCTTCCCGACACGGCGAAGGAGAAGCCGCAGCGTGGGCGTGTGCTTTCGGTTGGTCCGGGCAAGCTCCTGGATTCGGGCGAGCGTGCTCCCATCGGCGTTGCCGAGGGAGATGAGGTGCTCTTTGGCAAGTACTCGGGCACCGAGATCAAGGTCGACGGCGAGGAGATCAAGATCCTCCGCGAGTCGGACATCCTGGCGAAGGTCGTGAAGTAAGACCCGCTCGAAAAGGCCGTCCTGCCCGGATCAAGCGGCGGGACGGCGTTTCATCCTGATTCTTTTTTCGAGGAGCCTACGTCCGTGGCGAAACAGATCATGTTTTCCGACGCGGCCCGTCGGAAGATGCTCGAGGGGGTCGACATCCTTGCCAAGGCTGTCGGCACGACCCTCGGGCCCACCGGCCGCAATGTGATTTTGAGCAAGTCGTTCGGCGGTCCGACGGTGACCAAGGACGGCGTGACGGTGTCGAAGGAGATCGAGCTTTCGGACCCGTTCGAGAACATGGGTGCGAAGCTGGTGAACGTGGTGGCGTCGAAGACGTCCGACGTCGCTGGCGACGGCACCACCACCGCGACCATCCTGGCCCGCGCGATTTATCGCGAGGGGCTCAAGAACATCACCGCGGGCGCGAATCCGACGGCGATCCGCCGCGGCATCGTGAAGGCGGTCGAGGCGGCGGTGAACGAGCTGGTTTCCAGCATCTCGAAGCCTGTCTCCAAGAAGGAAGAGATCGCTCAGGTCGGCTCGATCTCGGCCAACAACGACCCGGCGATCGGCTCGATGCTCGCCGATGCGGTCGAGCGCGTGGGCCGCGACGGCGTGATCACCGTCGAGGAGGGCAAGACGGCCTCGACCACGCTCGAGTTTGTCGAGGGCATGCAGTTCGACAAGGGCTATTTGAGCCCCTACTTCGTGACCAACCCCACGAGCATGGAGACCGTCTTTGAGGACGCGCTCATCCTGCTCCATGAGAAGAAGATCGGCAATCTGCGGGAGATGATCCCGCTGCTCGAGAAGGTTGCCCAGTCGGGCAAGCCGCTTCTGATCATTGCCGAGGATGTGGAGGGGGAGGCGCTTGCCACGCTTGTGGTGAACAAGCTTCGGGGCGTGCTCAACATTTGCGCGGTGAAGGCGCCTGGCTTTGGCGATCGGCGCAAGGCGATGCTGGGCGACATGGCGGTGCTCACCGGCGGCACGGTGATCAGCGAGGACCTGGGGCTGAAGCTTGAGAATCTCCAGCTTGCCCAGCTTGGCAAGGCCAAGCAGATCAAGGTGAACAAGGACAGCACCACGATCATTCAGGGTGCGGGCAAGAAGGCCGAGATTCAGCGGCGGATCGACCAGCTCCGGCGCCAGATCGAGGAGACCGAAAGCGAGTACGACAAGGAGAAGTTCCAGGAGCGGCTGGCCAAGCTCTCGGGCGGCGTGGCGCTGATTCGGGTGGGCGCGCCCACCGAGGCCGACATGAAGCAGACCAAGGCCCGCATCGAGGACGCGCTGCACGCGACCCGGGCGGCGGCCGAGGAAGGCATCGTGCCTGGCGGCGGGGCTGCCCTGGTCCGCGTGATTCCGGCGGTGCAGGCCGTCCATGATGGTCTCGCCGGCGATGAACGCATCGGCGCGGCGATCATCCTGCGGGCGCTCGAGGAGCCGATCCGCCACATCGCCAGCAACTCCGGCCACGACGGCGGCGTGATCGCCGACGACCTCAAGGAAAAGACCGGCGCCATCGGCTTTGACGCCAACACCGGCGAGTTCACGGACATGTTCAAGGCCGGCATCGTGGACCCGACCAAGGTCACGCGCTCCGCGCTCCAGAACGCGGCCTCGATCTCGGCGCTCATGCTCACGACCGAGGCGATGATCACAAACATCAAGGATGACGAGAAACCGAGCACACGCGTCGAAGGCGCTGTGCGCTGATCCCAGGGCGGCCGGCCCAGCTCCACGCTGGGCCCGCTCGCTCCCCACAACCCGCGGCCCCGGGCGAACCGCGATCGTCCGGGGCCTTTGCGAATTCCGGCTTCGGTTCTACGATTTGCAATCCGATCGTATGATGAAGGTAAGTGTGCTCTCGCGGCTCGATGGGTCGCGAGGCAGGATTGGGAGCTCGGTCCCAGGAAGAGATTGAGACGCCGTGCCGATGGCAGCGACCAAGCGAGATTATTACGAGGTTCTCGGGATCAGCCGCGATGCTTCGCCCGAGGATCTCAAAAAAGCCTACCGGCAGATGGCGCTCAAGTTTCACCCGGACCGCAATCCGGGCGACGAAGAAGCGCCCAAGCGATTCAAGGAAGCGGCCGAGGCCTACGAGGTGCTCTCCGACACCGAGAAGCGCCAGCGTTACGACCGCTACGGCCACGCCGGCCTGAACGGGGCGTCGTTCCACGACTTCCGTTCGGCGGAAGACGTGTTTTCGGCATTCGGCGACATTTTTGGCCAGGGGCTCTTCGGCGACCTGTTTGGCCAGCGGAATCGAGGTCCGCGCCCGGGGGGCGACCTGCTCATGAAGCTCGAGATCGAGCTTCTCGAGGCCGCGCGGGGCGCGACACGGTCGATCGAGGTCGCACGCCAGGAATTCTGTGGCGAATGCAAAGGCTCAGGCGCGCGTAAGGGGACCGTGGCCACCACCTGCAATTATTGCGGCGGGCGCGGCCAGGTCGTGCAGGCGCGGGGCTTCTTCCAGGTTGCCACAACCTGCCCCGCATGCGGCGGCGAGGGGGTGCGGATCGCCGATCCGTGCCCGGGCTGCCGCGGCTCCGGCCGCGTGTCCACAACCGCCAAGCTCCAGGTCGACATCCCCCCCGGGGTTGAGAGCGGCATGTGGCTCCAGCTTCGCGGTCAGGGAGAGATCGGCGACGTGGGCGGCCCCCGGGGCAACCTGCGGATCCAGATCCTGGTGCGCGACCATCCGTTCTTCGAACGCAGGCGAAACGACCTGATCTGCGAGGTGCCGATCTCGTTCGCACAGGCAGCGCTTGGCGGGGTGGTCGAGGTGCCGACGCTCGATGGGCCGGAGGATCTCGAGATCCCGCGCGGGACCCAAAGCGGCGACGTGCTCCGGATCAAGGGCCGGGGCATGCCCGATATCGGCGGCCGCGGCCGGGGCGATGAGCTCGTGCGGGTCATCGTGGAAACACCCCGGCATCTCACCGCCCGCCAGGAAGAACTGCTCCGCGAATTCGCCGAGATCGAACACGAGCAGGTGAGCCCCAGACGCAGGAGCTTCTTCGAGAAACTACGCGACTATTTCACCGAGGAAGTCGAGCATGACGATTCGCGAGATGAGTCGTAGCTCGCCTTGAGATGAACGCCAGCCCCTGGAGATCGAGGCCGGCCGAACGCAGCGAGGTATAGAGACATGAGTCAGTCGCCACTGGACCCCGAACAATCGACGGCGAAAGCAGGCGCGGGGGGGGCGGAAAACGGCAGTGGGGAAGATCCCGCCGCCCTGCGCAAGGAGCTCGCCGAGGCCAGGGAACAGGTGCTTCGCGTGCGGGCGGAGTTCGCCAACTACCAGAAGCGCGCCAGGCAGCAGGCCGACGAAAACCAGGTCTACGCCGTGGGCTCGCTCGCCCGCGATATTCTCGACCCGCTCGACAATCTCGAGCGCGCCATCGAGGCCGGCCGCGCAGCGGGCGCGGAGGGAATCGTCGCCGGGCTCGACATGGTCAAGCGGCACATCCTCGACGTGCTCGCCAAGCACGGCGTCGAATCGATCACAGCCCAGGGCCAGGTCTTCGACCCGAACCTGCATGAGGCCATCGCCCAGGAACCGACCAGCGACCACCCCGAAGGCGTGGTCGTTGCCGAATTCAGCAAGGGATATCGGATCAGGGATCGGGTGTTGCGGCCGAGCAAGGTCTCGGTCGCGATCCCGAAGAGGTGAACCGGGCGCGGAGGCCCGCTCGCCCCCGCGTCACGCTCGAAGCGAGAGCCATTCATGCCCACATATGACTATATTTGCGACGCTTGCGGCCACGAGTTCGAAGCCTTCGAATCGATCACGGCGAATCCCCGCACCGAATGCCCCCAGTGCCATGAGCAGAAGCTCAGGCGCAAGATCGGTCCGGGCGCGGCGATTCTCTTCAAGGGCTCGGGCTTCTATCAGACCGACTACCGCAGCGATTCTTACAAGAAGGCCGCCAAGGCCGACGCGCCGGCACCCGAGTCCAAACCATCCGGCGGCGAATCCGCCAGGACAGAAACACCCAAGCCCGCGGCCGGCTCGAGCACGACATGATCCAGGCACGCTGCCCGATCTGTTCGAAGTCGTTCTCGACCCCCACGCTCGCCGACTGGCCCACCTTCCCGTTCTGCTCCGAGCGCTGCCGCCTGGTTGACCTGGGGCGCTGGATCGATGGCCAGTATGTGGTCCCTGGCCCCGAAGTTCCTCCCTCGCCGACCCCGCAAGCCAACGGCTCGATCGAGGTCGACGAGGAATAGGACCCAGGTTCGAATCAGCCGAGCCGCAGGCTCGCCCGATCGATCAACGCCGCCACGGGCAAGCCGTGCGGGCAAGCGGCCTCCGCGGCGCTGAGATTCAAAGCGTCGGTCACGCGGGCGGATTCGGGAAGCGCGCGATAAAGCTCACGCGCCCGCGAGGTCTTGCCGTAGACCTCGTCATAACGCAGATAGCGCAGAATCTCCGCGACCTGCACGCCGCCGGCCGCCGGCTCGCAGTGCTGGCCGCACCCGTGGCAGTAAAGATGGGCAGTCGCTTGCCGGTGCTGCTCGAGCTGCTCCTGTTCCCTGAGTGACAGCTTGGGGGCCATGCACGCGGCCATGTTCTCACGAAGCATGTCGCGGTTGGTCATCTCGCTCACGACCACCTGCATCAACCCCTCGGCGAGGACAGTCTTGATCGCCGCCTGCTCCTTCTTGAAGCCCTTGTCGACGAACTCCTGGAACTTGCCCGAGGGCTTGACCTCGCGGAATCCGCCAGCGCCCCCCTGGGTCTTCATGGCGACGAGGCCGAGATTGGCCTTCCTGGCGGCGTCGAGCGCGCGGCGGATATCGTCGCCCAGCATCGTGCGGTAGTTGTACTGGATCATGATCTGGTCGATCCAGCCGCACTCGGCCGCGGCGGTGACGATCTCCGGCAAGCGGCGGTCGTGGCAGGAGAAGCCGCAGAACTTGATCTTGCCCGACTTCTTGAGCTTCTCAAAGGCGGCCTTCACGTCGGGATCCTTGAGCAGGCCGATCTCCCGGCCTTCGATCCCATGCAGGTAGTAGCAGTCGATGTAGTCGGTCTTGAGCCGGTCGAGACTGCCCGTGAGCCGCTTTTCATAAGCGGCATGGGCACCCGCGCCGCCGACCTTGCCGCGGCCGTTCTTGGTGACCAGATAGACGTCCTTGCGCATGCCGGTGCGCTCAAGCACGTCGCCCAGAACCTTCTCCGCCAGGGTGTTTTCGTAGTTTTCGGAGGTGTCGATATAGCGCACGCCGGCCTTGAGCGCGGCCTGGACAAAGCTGGGCTGGAGCGACCAGCTTGTGCCCATGCCAAGCACGGTGGCCTTCTCGCCTGTCTTGCCCAGAGTCACGGTCGGCAGTGAACTGGTAGACGTGGTCTGCCCCAGGGTCGGTTCCAGCGCCGAGGCTGAAATCGCCGCCGCGCCGGCGGACGCCAGCAGGAATTCGCGGCGACCCAGATCGCGCGCGCCAGTTTCATTCGAGCCGCTCATCGCCGACTGTCCTTTCGTCTAGAGGCCGAGCCGCACACGAGCCGGGCGCGCGCCCAGCCCTTTCGAGACAGGCGCGATTTTCGCACCCGGTGTCCCGAGATTCCAGTTGATTAACAACGTTTTAACAAGTAAGTGGGGTGGTTGACCAGGGAGCAGTTTGATTCATGAGCGTATGGAGATGGCTTGTGTCAACGTGGGATCTGGCTGGGGAAAAATGAGGAGGGCGCGAGGGCCGGCTGTCGGCTCCTCGCGCCCAGGGATCGTCTCGATCATGGCGCTGCGCCCCGAAGGGGGCTAGCCTGGGGGCAGGGGAGGAAGATCGATCGAGACGGGCAAGGGAGGCAGATCGTCACCCCGGTTTGCGGCCTGGCCGGAGCCAGGATTGGGACCCGGGGTTGGGTTTGGGTTTGGTGAGCTGGGGGGCAGGGCCGGGAGCGGCTCGCCGCCAGCGGGGGATGACGCGGGTGCCGCCGGGCCTGAGCTCGGCGTCACCGAGGCGTCGCGAGTGGGGGCGCCGGCGATATCCATGCCCGGGACGGCCGCGGGCGTGTTCTGCGTCTGGACCGGCAAGTGGCGAGCGGGCGAGGTCGGCGGAATGACCTCGGGCCGCGGTCCCAGCGGGCCGGCCGGGCCAGGCAGCGGGAACACGTTCGGCGTGGGGACGCCAGGAGGTGCGCTGGGCGTCACGGCGTCGGGATTCATGGGCCCGGCGGTCCGCGGCGGATTCATGGGGCCGTCAGGCGCGATCGAGGCCCGCCGATGCGCCGCTTGAATGTCCCGTGCCTGCATGTAAGCCTTGCGCGGGTGCGGGCCTTCCGCCACGGCGATGTTGTCGTATGCGAGCAACGTGCCCTTCGCTTCCTCGAGCGCGACAATTGAGATGTTATACGTGGTCTTGTACTGCGCCTCGGTGGCCACCGCACCGGCATAGATTCGCACGGCGTCGAGATACCGGTCGATCGCCAGTTTGCCTTCCTCGTAAAAGGCACGCTGCGATTCGAGCCGGGTTGCCGCCGCGGCACGGAGCCGCGACGCCGTCTTGAATTGCTTGTAATTGGCGTCGATTTCCAGGAAGAATCGGGCCAGAGAGTGGGTCGTCTGGTGCACGACCTGTTGCAGATACGCCCTGGACCGGAGCAGCACGTACTGGGCCTGCCTGGCGTTGGCCAGCGGCGACCGCATGCCGAGCGGCATCTGGAAGGTCAACCCGAGCTGCCAGGTAATAAAGTTATTGTAATTACCAGGATTGGAGTTGAGGCCCGAGAGCCGCTCCCGTGTGGCGATGACCGGATCGAGCGCCTTGAGCGTCGCACCCGTCATCACCGCCTCCGCCTGGTCGAGCTGCTGGCCCAGGCCGTTCAACTGGTAGAGGGCGTTCAAGCTCAACTGCGGCAAGAGCTGGTTGCGGGCGAGCAGAAGCTGGAGCTCGGCCACGCGCACCAGGATCTGCTGCTGCACGATGTCGGGCTGGAAATTGATCATCTGGGCGAGGCTGGCTTCCCAGTCGGGTTCGAGCCGGGCCTCGGTCGGCGGCGTGACCGGGATGATGCGGCGATTATCCGCCGGCGGCAGGCCGAGGATGTTCCGCAACTGCCGCTCGGTGGTGATGACGTCCGAGGTCTTGGTCACGAGGTCGAGATTGAACTGTTCGAGCTGCTGGGCGGCCTCGGCGACGTCGGCCACGGTGCCGCGGCCAACGACGAGCTCCGCCTGCTCGCGATTGTAGATTTCCTGGGCCAGCGTCACGGCCCGGTCGGAGCTCCAGAGCTGCACATGCGCCTGGGCGAGGTTCCAGTATTGCTGCTCCACCGACCGCACGTGAGCCATGATTTCCGCCTTGAACCGCCAGACGGCGGCGTCGGCGTTGAGCCGGCTGATCACGATCGTGGCCCGGTTGGCCTCAAGACCCACCAGCGGGCCCGCCGCCTGCCCAGGCAAAGGTGCACTACCGAGCAACGGCTGGGTCAAGGTGAGCTGGGTATTGGTGGTATAAGCCGACGGCCAAACCAGGAATGAGCTGTTCTGATACGACCAGTTGACGTTGTGCACCACGCCGAGCAACGCACCCGTGGCGGCCCGCTTCGAGAGGCCGGCCTGGAAGGTCACCGAGTCGTTCACCGAGATGACCGGGTACCGCGTGCCGGTCAGGCTGAGCGAACCACCCTGCACGCCGTTATTGTATGGGGTGACGTTGTTGCCCCAGAGCAAGCTGGTGGTGAGGGCCGTATCGAAGTTCGAAAGCGCGGATGCGATCTGGGTCTCGAGAATCGCGGGATCATAGATCGATTGCAGCGTGCCCGAACCGAGCGAGCTGGCCACGCCCGCACTCGCACCTGTGTTGAGAGGCGTGGGCTCGAAGCCGCCGATCGGAATACCCTGGGCGCCGAAGGAGATCACACGGACGATCTCGGAGTTGCTTAGACCGATCCGGATCGCTTCCTGGAGCGTCATCGGCCAAACTTCTTGCGCCTCGGGATCGTTCGTGGTGCGCGGCTTGGCGATCTTCGGCATCGGTGTGGGCATCGCGCTCTGGAGAAAGTCGGCCTGTTTGACCTCTTTATCCTCGAGCACTGCGTCCCCCGTCGGTTCATGGGGGACCGGCTTGGATTCGTCGATATAGGGCAGTTTGTGACAGCCTGAGCTCAGCAGCCAGGCCGCCAGGGTTACCGCCCGAATCAATCGATTCCCGCCTTGGGTCAAGCGCATGGCCAGCCATCCTTGACTAAATTCTCGCCATGTGACGATGCACGATGGCCAAGCGGTCCCGCCTTGCCTTCCTGGCTCGGCTTACGATCGCTCTCTCCGCTCGACCTCATCCTTGCGACCGGCCGCTCGATCGACCGCCCCGCAAGGCTTAGCCCTCACCACAGCTTGCGGGCCCGGGAAATGACAGGAGCCCGGCCCTCTCAACAAAACCACACCGACTCTCAAGACCTGCAACGAACGAAATGAGACAGGATTTCTCGAACCACAGTCCATAGCGTCGTCGTATCGGAAGTGATCGGATCGACGTCATGCGAGACTTGAACGATTGGTCGGATTGTAGCGATTTTTCGCTCCGGTCCTAGATCAAATACCCCGGGTTTTCCCTGCGCCGCGCGGAACGATGGGGCGATCGTGTCAGGAACGCACACGACCGGCCAGTCCATCCTTGCCCCACGGCCTGTGAAACACTTGGGACAGCTCCGGGCCTCGTTTTCCCGCCGCGAGGGTTCCGAATCGTGAGCGAGACGCGGAATCTAGCCCCGCGCACGGGCTGGCCGCGGCTGCGGAAATTCGACGTAAGGCAAGCCCAGCCAACGCTTGAAGACGATCACCTCGCCCGGGTCGGTGCCCTCGACCCAGTGCCCGGCGAATTGCAGCAGATACCCGCCCAGAAAAAGCCCCAGGGCGAAGAAGAAAATCGGCGGCGACAGCAAAAGCAAATACACAGGCATGAGCAGAACGCCCAGAATCGTGGGCGGTATACCCACCATGTGGAGCGCGAAGCTCGCGGGATGGCGATGCCGTTCCAGCCAGTGAGAAACAAGCGGATGATCTGCGCCTGGGGGCTCAATCACGGCAAAACTCATTCGAAACGCGCTTGCGCTCCAACGACCCGGCCGCCGAGCGGCGATTGACGTGTTTAACCGCCGCGAGTTATCGTCGTGCCTTGGGTCGGGTTGGGGCCTTGGCTCCTAGAATCATATCCGTTCACGGGGCACATGCAAACGACGACCCGTGAATGCTCGTGCGGAGAGTTCGGATCGATGAAACATGAAGTCACCTTGATTCTGGGCGACGGCGTTGGGCCGGAACTGGCTGAGGCCGCCAAAATGTGCGTCGAGGCGACCGGCGTCCAGATCCAGTGGGACGAACAGGAAGCGGGCGTGGACGTGATGGCCCGGCTTGGAACGCCCATGCCGGACAGCGTGATCGAATCCTGCCGCCGCACCAAAGTCGCGCTCAAGTCCCCCGTGACCACCCCCGTCGGTACCGGATTCCGCAGCGTCAACGTCCACCTGCGCCACGCGCTCGATCTTTATGCCTGCGTACGCCCCTGCAAGCTCTACGATGGCGTGCGCACCTTCTTCTCAGGGACCAAGGTCGATCTGGTGATCATCCGTGAGAATACGGAGAGCCTCTATTTCGGCTGCGAGTTCGAGCAGGGCAAGCCGGAAACCGCCGAGATGATCGACACGATCAAGCGTCTGAACGGCAAGACGATCCGGCCGGATTCCGGGCTTACGATCAAGGCGATTTCGATCACAGGCACCAGGCGTATTGTCAAGTATGCACTTGATTACGCGCGCAAGCACAAGCGAAAAAAGGTCACCTCGGTCCACAAGGCGAACATCCTCAAGTTCACCGACGGGCTGTTTCTCGAGGTCGGGCGTGAGGTTGCCAAGGGCTATCCCGACATCGAGTTTGAGGATCGCATTGTTGACAACATGTGCATGCAGCTTGTGCAGAAGCCCGAGCTTTACGACGTGATGGTGCTGCCGAATCTTTACGGCGACATTGTATCGGATCTGTGCGCGGGGCTGGTGGGTGGCCTTGGCGTGGCGCCTGGGGCGAATGTCGGCGAGGCGGGAGCGGTATTTGAGGCGACCCACGGCTCAGCGCCCAAGTACAAGGGGCAGTACAAGATGAACCCGACGGCCCTGATTCTCTCGGCCGTGTTGATGCTCGAGCATATGGGAGAGTCCGCGGCTGCCGCGCGGCTTGAAAAGGCCGTGGCACGGGTAATCAAGGAAGGCAAGAACGTCACCTACGACATGAAGCCTGACCGCAACGACCCGACCGCGGTTGGCACGCTCGAGATGGCCAAGGCGATCATCCACGCGATGAACGCGGGCGACTGACGCCGATGATCGACCGGGCCTGGTATGGCCGGGTGGTTCGAGGAGTCGAGCCGGGCCCGGGCGCTGCGTGCGCCCGGCTTGGGCTCGGGGTCGTCTCGCTGGGATACGGCCTGGCGGTCGCCGCACGCAACCGGGCGTACGACCGCCGGCGTCTGCGCACCTACCGGGCCAGCGTGCCGGTGATCTCGGTGGGCAATCTCACGCTCGGCGGCACGGGCAAAACTCCCATGGTTGAGTGGGTTGCGCGCAGGCTCCGTGCGCGCGGGCTAAGAGTCGCAATCCTGAGCCGCGGCTACGGCGGCGACACCGGCCTCAACGACGAGGGCACGGTGCTTGAGGAGAACCTGCCCGACGTCCCGCACTTGCAGGGTGCGGATCGGTCGCTGCTGGCGCGAACGGCGGTGGAGGAGCTCGAATCGCAGGTTCTTGTGCTCGACGACGGCTTCCAGCATCGCCGGCTCGAGCGCGATCTCGACCTCGTGCTGCTCGACGCGCTTGACCCCTTTGGCGCGGGCAGGATGTTTCCGCGCGGGCTCTTGCGCGAGCCTTTGCGGTCGCTCAGACGTGCGTCGGTGGTTGTACTCAGTCGCGCGGATCTGGTGGACGAGTCTGCGCGGAACGAGATTCGAAGGATCGTGACAGCGCAGGCGGGGGAGCGGCCCTGGGTGCTTGCCCGGCACGCTCCTGTCGCCCTGGTGAATGCGCTCGAGTCGACCATGCCGCTCGCGGGGCTCAGGGATCAATCGATCGCGGCATTCTGCGGCATCGGCAATCCGGAGGGCTTCAGGCGCACGCTCGCCGGGCTCATCGGCCGCGATCCGCCCATGCTCGCGTTTCCTGACCATCACCCCTACTCCGCAAGCGACTTGCGCAAACTTGAGGAATTCGCGATCGAGACCCGCGCGGATCTCGTCTTGACCACCCAGAAGGATCTGGTCAAGATCCGGTGTGAACGGCTCGGCCATGCGCCTTTGTTCGCGCTTCGGATTGGCCTGGAGTGCCTGTCCGGAGCCGATCTGCTTGAGGCGGCCGTCGCCCGGGTGCTCGGCGAGCACCCATCCTCATCGTGAAAAGGATTTCAGGTGAGCAGCCAGCGGAATGGCACGCATCCCGCGCTCCATGCGCAAGCGCGGGTCGATCTGACGCGGTTGGCCTATGAGCCGCTGGCGGATCGCCCAAGCAAGGTCAGCCTGCGCGATCTTGGGCGCCCCCTGCCGGCTGGGGCAACCATCGCCGCGCTGCTCGAAAGCCTGCCGCCGCTGCTGGGCGCGTCGGCTCTCAACCGGCTGGCTGGGGCGATCACGGCCTCGCATCGCGCGGGCAAGATCGTCGCCGCCGCGATCGGGGGCCAC
>DAIDHX010000134.1 GCA_027451885.1 Planctomycetales bacterium | reverse complement strand
CGATGTTGGCCTCGATCAGGTCGGCGAGCCTGTTCATGAGCCGGCCGCGGTCGCGGGCGTCGGTCTTCCTCCAGGGCCCGGAATCGAACGCCTTGCGCGCAGCCTTCACCGCCAGATCGATGTCAGCCGCGTCCCCCTCGGCGACCGATGCGATCACGTCCTCGGTCGCGGGGTTGATCGTCTCGAATGTTTTACCACTTGCGCTTTCGCGCCAGATTCCGTCGATGAGAAGGCGGGTTTGCAGCTTCTTGCGCGACTGAACGCGCGGTTCGGCGGCGGTGGCCATGCGTCGTCCTCCTCGAAAGCTGGGCTGGATCCTCGCGGCAGGAGGATCAGAATCCTCGCACGACGACATCTTATAGGGACGGCCGGGGCGGCTCAAGCATGCGCGCCTTTGGCCGGGCGGACGAGCGCCTGGTTCCGACCGCGGCCAACCGAGTTCCGCGCGCGCGCTTGCGGCAATCGGCGCGTGCTCCGCGTCGCCGGGCTGGGATCACCACTTGTCGATCGCACCCGAGGGCACGGGGATCTCGAACTGGTCGCGCCCCGAGGGTGTAGATTCCGGCCCCATGGCGCGTGCAAGATCGAGCACCTCGTCAAAGAGCCGCGGGCTTGTGAGATTGATCAGCCGCTTGTACAGCGGGCGCGGCATCCGCGTGAAGTGGAAGTACCACTTGAGAATCTTGCGGAATTGCAGGCAGCCGAAGCGCTCGCCCCTGCGTTCGACGAGCCCATCGAAGTGCCGCTTCATGACCGCGAGCCGGTCGTCGTAGGTGGGCTCCGGCCCAGGATCGCCGGTCAGCCGCCAGCGCTCGAGCTGCTGGAAGAAGAAGGGGTTCGCAAGCGCGCCCCGGCCGATGGAGATGGCCGCGCAGCCGGTCTCGGCGAACATCGAGGCCGCGTCGGCGATCGAGCGCACGTCGCCGTTGGCCACGACCGGGAGCCGATCAACGGCCTCGACCACCGCGCGGATGCCAGCGCGATTAACCTTGCCCGAGAACCCTTGCTGCCGCGTCCGCCCGTGAACGATCACCGCCGCCACCCCCGCCTGCTCGAAGGCACGGGCCAGATCGGGCGCGGTGAGCGACTCGTCATCCCACCCCAGACGCATCTTCACCGTCACCGGAATCGAGACGGCGCGCACAATCGCGTTTACAAGCGCGGCGGCCTGGTCGGCCTCCCGCATGAGCGCCGAGCCGCCGCCGCAGCGCACCACCTTGCGCACCGGGCAACCCATGTTGATATCAACAGCCTGCGCCCCTTGCTGCTCGACCCACCGCGCGGCCTGCTCCATCTCAGCAATGGCCATGCCGTAGATCTGGATCGAGAGCGGCCGATCCTCCGCGCACGTTTCGGCGAGCTCGAAGGCTCTGCGGCGGCCTTCAACCAGCGAACGCGCGTTCACGAGGTTGCCCACGCGTGAGCGCGGCTCGCCAGGCGTTCTGGGCGCGCAGAGATCATGCGCCAGACAGGAATATGGATCGCTGCCTCATCACGCTGATAGTGGCGCAGTGTGGCTTCTAGTGCTGCCAACGTCATCTTGTCAATACGTACTGCGCGCATAAGTGGGTGTTTTGC